>CAMYOI010000300.1 GCA_947259955.1 uncultured Gammaproteobacteria bacterium | reverse complement strand
GTTGGTCCGAAGACACCGAAGGTGTCAGCCGCCTTGCATCGAGTCCATTGTTGAAAAGAAGGATTCTTGTTGAGCAGATCGATAGACGTAACGTCATTTATACAGGTGTACCCGAAAATATAGCTCCCGGCCCGTTCGGCTGTTACATTTTTACAAGATCTGCCGATTACTATCCCCAGCTCACCCTCGAAAACTATCTTGCCGTGGTATCCGGCAGGGCGCTCGATCGGATCGCCGGTGGGATGGAAGGAGCTGTTGGCTTTCAGGAAATAGAGCGGGTCCTCCGGAACGGTCATCCCAAATTTCTCGATCAATGCGTGGAAGTTGTTCGCCATGGCAACCATCTTCGACGGAAGAACAGGTACGAGAAGCTTTACCTCGCTGATATCATACCGTCGGTCAGTCAAGCGGGGATCGTCAAACATATCCCCTTCGTACTCCGAGACGGTGTCGTGTTCGAGCGTGCCGAAACCCGAGTTTCCCCGTCGGGTGAATCGTATCCAGTTTGTCATGTTAATTGTGAGAAGGGGTTCGGAGAAAGCGGCAATGATACGCAGCTCGTTTTGCCAGAAAAATTAATTTAATTGATCCGCGAATAAAGGGTGTTTCTGGTCTCGCAGGTCGCGAGGGTGACTCAAATGAACGGTCGCCTGTACAACTTTTTATTTAAAATTTATAAAAACAGATAGTTATAAAGACTATTTCAGGTCATTTGCAATCATTATTTCAGTGCTTCGTAACTCGTCTGATTATCGGCCGCGAAAGTTTACACCCGAGAAATAATAAGGTTAAACTCAGCGTTAGGCATATTGTATACCAGATGCCAGAACGACATTACATTCATTAATTTACATACCAAGCGGAGGAATCAATGACGAATCCAAGTATTTTAAGAAGACTTTTGCTTCTGCCTGTGGTCGCCCTGTGTTCACTGGCCGTAACGGCCGGTTCGGCATTTGCATGGGAGCCGAAAAAGCCGGTCGAGTTTATCATCATGGCCGGAACGGGCGGCGGCGCTGACCAGATGGCGCGCCTGATGCAAAGCATCATTCAAAAGAACAATTTTTCCAATCAGCCTTTCATTCCCATAAACAAGCCCGGCGGCTCCGGTGCGGAAGCCTTGCGTTATCTACAGGACAAAAGCGGCGACGATCATATTGTCATGATCACTCTCAACAGCTTCTATACCACGCCGCTCCAGAACCCTGGCCTGGGAGTGGACGTCAGCACCTTTACACCGATAGGCCGCATGGCCCTGGATACTTTCCTGCTCTGGGTGAATTCCGATTCGGACATCATGTCGCTTGATGACTACGTAATGACCGTTAAGGAAAAGAACAAAGACTGGAAGATGGGCGGTACCGGACAGGGGCAGGAAGACTCCCTGCTCACCGGGATGCTGCAGAACGAGTTTGGATTCGAAGTGACCTACGTACCCTTCCCGGGTGGCGGCACGGTGGCCAAGAACCTGATAGGGAAGCACATCGATTCCACGGTTAACAACCCGTCGGAGCAGCTGGGTTTCTTCGAGGCCGGCAAATCGCGTCCGCTGGTCGCATTTACGCCGGATCGTCTGAAGCAGTTCCCGGACGTGCCGACGTCTGGCGAAGCCGGTCACCCGGACCTGGTTTACTTCATGCAGCGCAGCATCAATGCGCCTCCGGGGATGTCGGCCGACGCACAGGCCTACTACATCGACCTTTTCAAGCAGGTGTTCGATTCCAAGGACTGGCAGGACTTCTGCGCCAGCGACGGCATCTTCTGTGACGAGTGGCTGGCTGGCGAAGACCTCGCTGCTTATCACGCTGCGGAGAAAGCCAAGCACGAGGAGCTGCTCAAGGGCATGGGCCTGATTCAGTAGCCACCCGGATCACCTGAGAAAGACACGCGCGAAGTGTTCAATCCGAACCTTCAGGAGGCGGCCTCATGACCACTCGCACGGCGGAATTGCTGATGGCGATACTCATGGGGCTGCTTTCAGTCGGTCTGATGTGGAAGAGCACCGAGCTCGAAATCGGCTGGATCCCGGATCGAGGCCCGGGCGGCGGTGCATGGCCGTTCTGGCTGTCCGCGGTGATGCTGCTGTGCTGCCTGGTCACGGTCTACAGGTGGTGGCGGCGAGCGACACCCCAATCCCGCTCCGAGGCCGAGTTCATGGATAGAAACACCCGGCGAATCAACTTCATCACGGTCGGTTCACTCGTTGCACTGGTGGGTTTGACTCACGTCATCGGTATTTACTTTGCCATATTTTTTTTCTTGCTCTTTTACATCCGATTTGTCGGGCGTCACTCCTGGCGGTTGACCGGGATCCTGTCCGTCGCTACCCCGATATTTTTGTTTTTCTTTTTTGAGGCGCTGCTCAGGATTCTTTTGCCCAAGGGATATTCCGAACCCTTGTTTTATCCGCTCTATCGGATCATCTACTGACCGGCAACAAACTAACAATGCCGACGAGACGCTACCGTGGAAATATTTGACGCCCTGATGCAGGGTTTCGCGACCGCGGTAACCCCACAGAACCTCTTGTTGATGATGCTGGGCTGCGTGATCGGGCTGTTCGTCGGGGCCATGCCCGGGCTGGGTTCGGTCAACGGTGTGGCAATCCTTCTGCCCGTTACTTTTCTGGTGCCCCCCACCGGTGCGATCATCTTTCTGGCCGCGGTCTACTACGGCGCCATGTACGGCGGGGCAATCAGTTCAATCATGCTGGGTATACCCGGGGCGTCGACAGCCGTTGCCACGGTATTCGACGGCCGTCCGCTGGCCATGCAGGGCAAAGCGGACTGGGCGCTCGTCGCGGCGGCGGTCGGTTCCTTCGTCGGCGGCACGATATCGGTGATTCTGTTCACGCTGTTCGCACCCCCGCTGGCCGATTTTGCGCTTAAATTCGGCCCGCAGGAAGAATTTGCCCTGATGATGCTCGCCTTTGCCACCTTCATCGGGCTCGGTGGAGACGACATCCCCAAGACGATCTTTTCGATTGCCGTGGGACTGGTATTCGCGGCGGTCGGGCTGGATGAAATCTCCGGTCAGCCCCGATTGATCTTCTTCGATATTCCGGGGTTCTACCACGGCATCAACTTTCTGGTTCTGGCTATAGGCATATACGGCATCGGTGAAATATTGTGGACCCTGGAAACCAGTCAGGGCGACGTGAAGGTTTCCCAGGCCTCATTCACGGCGTCGAGAATACTCGATGCTTTCAAGCGCTTGAAAGGTTCGACTCTGACGATTATCAGTTCTTCGTTTCTGGGTTATTTCGTCGGCATCCTGCCCGCGGCCGGAGCAACCCCCGCATCCCTGATGGCATACGGCGTGGCCAAGACCATGTCCAAGGATCCGGATAGTTTTGGCAAAGGCAATATCACGGGCGTGGCCGCTCCGGAAACGGCTAACAATGCCGCCAGTACCGGGTCCATGCTGCCCATGATCACTCTCGGCATTCCGGGTTCACCCACCACGGCAATTCTCCTGGGCGGGATGATCATCTGGGGGCTGCGGCCGGGCCCGCTCCTGTTTGTCAACCATCCGGAATTTGTGTGGGGTCTGATCGGCAGCCTGTACATGGCCAATTTATTCACCGTGATCATCAACATCGCCTTCATCCCGCTTTTCGTGTCGGTTCTCAAGCTGTCATTTACGATCCTCGCGCCCATCATATTCGTGCTCTGCATCGTCGGGGGCTACGCGCCGACCCAGGATCTGCATGATGTCTGGCTGATTATCATATTCGGCGTCGTGTTCTACCTGCTGCGCAAACTGAACTACCCGGTCGCGCCAGCCGTACTGGCAATCGTGCTGGGCCCGCTGACGGAGCGGGCTCTGCGTCAAAGCCTGGTCGCGGAGCAGGGCAACGTAGCCACCTTCGTCGAACGCCCGCTGTCGGCCACCATCCTCGTGCTGGCGGTTCTGTTGATCGTTTTGCCCGTGATAAAGATGACGAAACACAAGAAAAAATCTGCCGCGGCGGATGATGGAGCGGAATCGGATGAATCTTAGGGATCACAGGATTTAACGCGGTGCGCTCTACATTACCCCTGACACCGGTAGCGGCGAACTTTGTTCTCAAAGACAAGGTCTATGACGCGCTGAAAGATGCCATCGCCGAGATGGATATTTATACGGACGCCGAACCGCCGCGCCTCGACGAGCGTTCCCTGGCCGACAAGCTGGGGGTAAGCAGGACGCCGGTCAGGGAGGCGTTGTCGCGCCTGGAGCAGGAAGGGCTGGTACAGACCGTGCCCCGGCGGGGTGCATTCGTAGTGCGAAAAAGCAAGGCGGATATCCTCGAAATGATTCATGTGTGGGCTGCGCTGGAGAGCATGGCTGCCAGACTGGCGACGCTCAACGCCACTGATGAAGAGATTCGCGAATTTCACGGCTTTCTGGATGCATGCAGCGATTGTTCCGAAGCACGCGGACAAATCGACGAATACTCCGAGATCAATATCAGGTTTCACCAGAACATCATCAAACTCAGCAAATCCCGTCTGCTGATAGCTCTGGCCGATAATTTATTTATTCACATGAAATCCATTCGGGCCCGCACCATCAAGGAGCGTGATCGGGCATCGCAGTCAATCATTGATCACACGCGCATTATCGAGGCACTGGAAAAAAGACAGACCGAACTAGCTGAAAAACTGGTCCGGGACCACGCTCTAAATCTGGCCGAGCATGTCCGACGTTACGTGGACTACCTCTCATGACGCCAGAGGTGTGCAAAAGATCCAAAGCAAGATAGAGGAGAACGACATGTCACCGCAAGCTATGAAATTATCCGATACGGCCACCGATACGCTGGCGCAGAAAAGCCGAGATGAAGGCATCGTGTCGGGCGGCCACCTGGTTGCAAGGGCGCTAAAGAACGAGGGCGTGGACACGATATTTACACTGTGCGGAGGTCACATCATCGATATCTACGACGGCTGCCTCGATGAGGGTATCCGCATCGTCGATGTCCGGCACGAGCAGGTGGCGGCCCACGCCGCGGATGGATACGCGAGACAGACGGGCAGGCTCGGCTGCGTCGTTACCACCGCCGGACCGGGCTGCACAAACGCGGTGACGGGTATCGCTACCGCATTCCGGTCGGAAAGTCCGGTGCTGCACATTGGCGGCCAGAGTTCACTGACCCAGCACAAGATGGGTTCCCTGCAGGACCTGCCCCACGTGGACATAATGGCGCCCATTACCAAATTCTCATCGGGCGTGTATTCCACGGAACGGGTCGCCGATATGATCTCCATGGCGGCAAGGGAGTGTTTCAACGGCGCCTATGG
>CAMYOI010000299.1 GCA_947259955.1 uncultured Gammaproteobacteria bacterium | reverse complement strand
CCACTTCACTGGCGCGAAGCCCCGTCCCATAGGCCACCGCCAGAGCCGCTTTGGCCTTGAGATTGGGGGCGGCATCCAAAAGACGCGTCACTTCCTCGGCAGAAAGCACCACCGGCAGCTTCCGCGGCTCGTACACCGGGCTCATCTTCCTCATCACGTCGCACCGATCCAGGGTCACCTCAAAGAAAAACTTGAGTCCGGTTATCGTCACGTTCAAAGTAATCCGAGAGGTGCCGTCGGCAACCAGGCACAACTGAAAACGCCTCAGATCCTCAGCACTCGCCGTATCGAGGGAACGCCCCAGAAAACGAGTGAGTTTCTTGACCGCGCGGATATAGGCTGTCTGCGTCTTGGGCGACAGCTTGCGCATCGTCATGTCCTCGATCATGCGGCGACGCAAGGGACTGATAGGTTTGGTAGACTCTGTCATGGGTCTTTCTCCTGTGTTGGTGGTTAAGGTCTCGCAACCCAACCTCAACACAGGACTGACCCATCCTCAACCTCTTATCTCGACCCTACAGCACCTCCCTCAACCAGCCTCCAATTACCGCGCAAGCGGTTTCGTCCTATTGCCCATTGCCGCCACTCGCGGTATATTATTGAATTGGCGCTTACGACCAAGTGGAGACCTTCACAGCAGGAGGCCGGTATAGCCGCTTAATTCTCGTTCCGGTGAGGGAACACTAACTAACGACCCGTTGCTGCCGGTTGCGACTCGACTAAGCTACGCCCGCAAATTGCCCCATGAACCGGCCATTCCTGGGAAGGCTTTTGTAGTTAAGATGATCTAGATCAACGTGGTGTAAAACGCTACGACTAAAAATACATAGACAGGACGATGAACGGCATTCGCGTGGAACTTTGCGTACTGCCGCCGGAAGTGTAGTCGCGACTAAACCCATAAACAGGAGACTCGAATCATGACAATTCTTAAAACCAAGAAAATCATCGTGGGTGCAACGGCCCTAGTGCTGGCGTTTGGTGCAGTCGCGTTGCGCGCCGACGACGACACGGGCTGGTATTTGGGCATCGGTGCCAGCCGTCTGGACGGCAACTACCAGGACGTGGACGATCTGAGCTTCGACGACAGCGATACTGCGGTCCAGCTCAAGGGCGGCTACATGTTCAACGATATTTTCGGCGTTGAGGGCGGTTGGCTCGACCTGGGCAATTACGAAGGTGACAGCGGCATTAAAGTTGATGCCGACACATTCTGGTTGGCGGGGGTAGCCAACTGGAGCGTGTCGGAGAAAGTCGACCTGTATGCGAAGCTGGGCGCGTTCTTCATCAATGCGAAGTCAGACCAGTTCATTCAGGGTATCGGCCAGGTCGCCGACGATCAAGACAATACGGAGTTCGGCGGTGCCATCGGCATCGAATGGGATTTCGGAAAACCGAACCTGTTCTTGGACCTGTTCTTGGAATATGGGCGCGTGGACACCGATGTGGCTGACCTCAGGGTCGATATCATTACGCTCGGGTTTAAGTACGAATTCTCGCAGTAGCCTCGGCTCCAAGCGAGGCTACATCGTGCTCACCCCTATCTGGCGGCGTGGTTTCCTTGATTTGACCCTGGTCTGGGGCGGAGAGTGCGCCGACGAGGTGTGCTGGGTGTTTATGCTTTGGGCGAACGAAAACTATGGTGAGCGGTACCGACCGGCGCCCGAGGGGTTACGCGAGGCGATCCAGAGCAAGTTTGGTTGTTAGTCGAATTAGCAGGCGAGTCCGACGACCCGCTCGAGGCGCGAAGATGCAAAGTCGAATGTGGTTCATTGGTGCCACTATCTACACGGCGGTGATCGTGGCATTCCCGGCCGCCGATAGCCGGGCGGCCATTGAATTGGGAGAGGACAGCGGCTTGTCACTTTTTGGGGGCGTGGCTCGTGGGCAACCGGGCGGGAGGTAGGTCATCAGCTTGGGAAGCTGTGAGCCTACCTCATTACCACCTCAGGAATTAGCCGGCCAGAAAGAGGCCACTCCGCTGCGGGGTGACTTCTTTCTGGCCGGCTAATTCTTCATACCCCTCAAAATCCCTCCCAACGGAGGGGTTTTTTTAGTGCGCCCAGCATGGGCGCACTAGCAAAACGGCCTCCTGAGAGGCCGTGTAAGCGGTGATCTCCGGGTAAGCCATACCTAGCGTCTCACAAACGGTCGTTTGTGAGAGACTCCCAAAATCGAGCCAATACAACTCCAAACGTCTCTCAAAACTATCTCTCTTAACCGTCTCTCGTAACTATGGTAGTGTTAATGGATTACGAGAGAAACGAAGAAAAAGAAGACAACCACCAAAAAGAGGGTGGTAGCCACCAAATCAAAGCCAATACTTATTGGTTACCAACGTGTTTCAACGGACGACCAAAAGCTTGAGCTCCAGAAGGATGCACTCCACGCAGCAGGCGTCCACGCCGACCATATCTACGAGGACAAGCTCTCCGGAGCGAAGACAGACCGCCCCGGCCTCGAACACGCCATCCGAGCCTGCAGGGCAGGGGACGTGTTGGTGGTCTGGCGTCTCGACCGCTTGGGACGCTCCCTCAAAGATCTCATCGCTATCGTCGAGCGCCTCGAGGAGCGAGGAGTGGGGCTCCGTAGCATCCAAGAACAAATAGACACCATGAGTGCCTCGGGTCGGTTGTTCTTCCACATTATGGGTCCCTATAGTGGAGGCATATCGAACTATCTGCATCGCCCCACCGCCTGAGATACGGGCCGTCTTCGAGGCCATCCGTGAACTCGTCGTTGCCGTC
Source organism: uncultured Gammaproteobacteria bacterium (assembly GCA_947259955.1). Taxonomy (GTDB): domain Bacteria; phylum Pseudomonadota; class Gammaproteobacteria; order Arenicellales; family JAANXG01; genus JAHEKE01. The sequence goes on along the minus strand of CAMYOI010000299.1, from coordinate 3,950 downwards.
TGACGCATAAGTTGCCGCCGTATCGGGTAGCTAAGGGTATCCCTTTGCCTTTGTTCACAGGGGACGCCGGCCAGGTGGGGCAGGGGCAACGCGCCGAAAGCGCCCGGTGAGGGACAACAGAAAACGGTCGTGCTCCGTGGTACAATCCGATGCTGGACACCTGAACGCTTCCGCAGCCGACACGCAACATGAAAAGCAAAGTTTCAGCGGACAAGGGTTTTTTCAAACGCCTCAAATCAGCGTTCGGCAACCCGGCAAAGTGTCCCGAGACCAACCTGGAAAAGCCCGTCACCCTGAATGCAGGATGCGCAAAAATCCCGCTCGAATTCTGTACCGAGGGCATCTCGGTGGACAGCGGCGGCAAGAGGCTGCACCTGATCCGGGAGACCTTCGTCGGCGAGCCTTACGGTGACCCCCGGCCGGCATTCCTGTTGCTGGATCCTAAATGCATTCACCACCGCATCAGTGGTTTCTTGCGTGTCTCCGCCGGCGACCATCTGATCGTCGGCCGCGAAGACGAGCACCAGCCGGTCATCCTCGGACTACCAGACTCCGCACCGAAGCGGCTGTTCTCAGTCGTTCACGAGGGTGATGCGCTGGTGTTCCAGGACCTGAGTGGGGAATCCGGCACCCAGCTGTCCCCGTTTACCGATGTTCATACGGATACCACCGAGCAACGGATCGCCAACCTGCGCGAAATCTACCGTATTTTTGGTGGCCCAATCCAGCTCCTGCCGCCGGGTCAGGCCCTGGATGACCTGCACCGGGTTAACGACATCCTCGAAAAAGAACCTTTACGCGAAAAAGACTGGCGTGGCATGCCCGGAGGCGTGGTCCACCTGCCGAAGAAGATGGTCCCCATCATCGTCGGCGATCTGCATGCCCAGGTGGACAATTTGCTCACCCTGCTGACCCAGAACCGGTTTCTCGAACAGATGTCCGAAGGCAAGGCCACCCTGATCATCCTGGGAGATGCCGTTCACTCAGAGATGGATGGCAGCATGGAGGAAATGGAGACTTCGCTGCTGATCATGGACCTGATACTGCGCCTCAAACTCTGGTACCCGCAGCAGGTATTTTATATACGTGGAAACCACGACAGTTTCGACGAAGAAATCGGCAAGGACGGCATACCCCAGGGCTTGTTGTGGGCCAAGGCACTGCGCGACACGCGTGGCGAGGCATACAAGAAGGCGATGGACCGCTTCTACGAGCTGTTGCCCTTAGTCGTCGTGTCGAAAACCTACGTCGCGTGCCATGCCGCCCCACCGAAGGGAAAAGTCGACATGGACATGCTGGTCAATATCCACAAGTACCCAGCACTGATCAACCAGGTCATCTGCAACAGGCTGCAACGCCCCAACCGGCCGGGCGGTTATACCAAAGGTGACGTCAAGCGCTTCCGCAAAACCCTCAAGCTCGGCGGAAAGGCAGAGCTGTTCGTCGGCCACACGCCTCTGACACGGCATGAAACCATTTGGTCGAATGTCGGCGGCATCGAACACCACGATGTGGTGTTCAGCGGCAACATTCCCTGGATCGGTGTCTACATCAGTAGCGATGGTGAAATGATTCCGCTGAGGTATCGTGCCGAAACGCTACTGCCGATAATCAACAGCATGGATGACGTGGAGCTGTACGATGAACTTGAACACTAGTCAGAAGATGCCGGCAGACAGCGACCAAGAGGCAAGAAAGCGGACCCTCAAGGACGGACCGGTCATCTTTCAACTGGAGGATATCCTGCCCGACGAGGCCAGAGAGAAAAAGGATCTGGCCCTGGCGGAGCTGAACCACTTATTCAAGATGTATCTGCGCGAGCGAGGGACGCGCAAAAAGGATACCTCCATCCTCGGTCAGTTCTCGGTGATCTATAACGATCCTAGATTTTCCGTGTGGCACACCATGAGTAAGCCGGAGCAGAGCGATGCGCTGTCCGACCAGGTGATCATGCCGCCGGTCTACGACGAACTGATCGGGCCTGTCGGCATCACGGCAGGTGACGATAAGATCATCCAGGGCGTGGTCAAGGACGCCGTACAGAATGCGATTGACAGCTTTTCGCATGCCGCATTCTTGCAGAAGAAATACGTCACCCGTTTCCCCGGGATAAAGATCATCTTGTTCATCGATCAGGCGCAGGAACGCATGGTTCTGGCGGTGGTCGACAACGGTTATGGGGAAAAGATTACCAAGCCAAAGAAGAACTACACCGGTGAGGAATACGGCGACGACTTTGCGTCACGCTTGGTCGACTGGGTGGTGCGGCGATACTTCGAAAAGGAAGAAGTCGAAATAAGGCACGACATCGCCTATACCGGCGGCCAGGGTATGGCGCTGAAAAAGCTCAATATCGAGCTGCAACTGGACACCGAGGTTCACTTCCTGGCCTCGGGCGCGGTAATCGAACTGAAGCTGAATAACTTTTTCTGAGCGTTCCGTCCCCACGTTCGGACGGGTGCAGGGACAGCCATGGCAATGCCGTGCCTGACAACGCGATCGCCCCAAATTCGGGGCTGGACACAGGTCAGAATGCGTCGCCCGGGATACGAACCCGGCCTTCCATCAACATCCGTGCGCTACGGCTCATCACCACCTTTTCGATCGTCCGTTCACCGTCTTTCCAGCTGGCCTGCGCACCCACCTCGTGGGTGCCGGATGGGTGGCCGAAGATCACCGAATTGCGCTTCCTGGTTGCGAGCCGCCCCGAAGTCGTCGGCCGGGCAGGTGTTCGGCATCGTCTACCGCTGCATTGACACGCACCTGATCGCGAGGGCCGGCTTTTGCCGTACGACGATGCAGACGGGTGCGGTTACCCTGATCCAGCGTTTCTGCAGTGCGCTGAATCTGGACATCAACTTTGCTGTCCATGGAGGCACGAATGCCGCGGGAGCGGCTCAGCTGAAGACCCCTGACCGAGACGGCATGACGCACGTTATCTTCGAACCCCTCGACTTCATTGCTTGGCTGGTGGTTCTGGTGCCCAAGCCGCGCGTAGATCTGCCTCGATTTCGGCGTGTTCGCACCCAACAGCGTGTACCGCTGTGGCGGCATAGTCCGAGATTTTGCACGTCCGCTTCGAAGTAACCAGGACGTCGTCTGAGTTCTCTAGTTTTTGTCTGTAGTGTGTTGAACCCGGTCAACTGACCAGACTCTCGGGTACTCGCGGCCCAACTTCAGCAACCAGCCAACGGATCTTCACCCTTGCGGCGGACCCGGTCGAAACCGGGCAGAAGCCGTTAAAGCAGCCTGAACTGGCTAGGTCACCTTTCAAGAGAACTGATGTATTGACAGATCAACACAATCGCTTGTGAGAGGAGTCTCTGAACTTCAACCGGTTAATTGCATCATCACGGCACGGAAATCTCGGAATGAGCCATTCCCTGCTCTCGGGGGATCTCTCCCAGGCGAGACTGGATGGGAAACGGATGCGGGAATCGGGGGAGCCGGGGCAGACCGCACTGAATACTTCTTGGAGCTATTACCTGGAGGGATTATCGAACCTGCAATACATGAATCTGGAGGCGGCGCAGGATACTCTTATTGCCGGCAGTGCGTATCCTTATTCAACCGATGTGCGAGCGGCAGTCGATGCTTTCGCGGGTCTGGCGCTTACGCAGCAATTGGCGCAGCAACCAGAAGCCGCCGACGCAACCGTCGAGCGATTGATTCATTTTGCAGATGAATCGAGCGATCGCCGTCTTATTGCGGTGGCCCGTTCGTGCGAAGCTCGGATAGCTTTGCTGCAAGGCGACCTTGCACGGGCGCTTGACTGGGCAAAATCAGCCAGCCATGAGATTGATCGACTAGAGCTTCTTATCTGGCTGGAATCGCCTCCGATCACTCAGTCCCGGGTATTGATCGCCGACGGATCGGCGGCGTCCCTGAAACGGGCGGATCAGCTGCTCCGGGAAATACGGGAACTGTGCGAGGAGTGGCAGTTCCAGTGC
>CAMYOI010000298.1 GCA_947259955.1 uncultured Gammaproteobacteria bacterium | reverse complement strand
ACCATGGTCGGTCATGGAGTCGTGGAGATTTATTGCGGCGTTGTTGGCAAGCCCGTCGCTCGGCATCCTTAACGAAACTGATCGCCACGGACAGGTCGTGTCACAGACCGTTGATGAGATTCCTCTTTTAGCCGGAAACCTCATGCATGACGCACATACAGCTATCCTCATGCGTGAGCACGGGATCCATCAGGTCTACACACGGGATACAGATTTTCATCGCTTTCCGTTTATCGATGTTATTGATCCACTTCAAAAGTCATAGTTGCCGGGTATCGAGCGAGACAGGGCATAGTCGCAGCGCATCGGATCCATGTCATGCTCTGAGGCGTCGATTGTCCGGATCGAACAGACACCGCTCGACCATCTCGGCTCGGCGGTGTGAACCCAGCACTTCGACGCTCATCGGCGTATCGGGTTTGGCGTGTGCCTTATCGACATAGGCGAACGCGATGTTTTTGTTCACCCGGTGGCCAAAGCCTCCCGAAGTTACGGAACCGATCAGCCGGTCTTGATGATAAACGGGATCGCCCTCGTGTGCCGGCGCGATATCGCAGTCGATCACAAGAGTGACGAATCGCTTGTGCAGGCCGACTCTGATCTGTTCGAGCAGTGCCGATTTGCCGACGAAGTCTCGTTTGTCGAGATCGACGAATCGTTCGAGAGCAGCTTCCATGGGATTGAATTCGTAAGTCAAATCCGCTTTCCAATGACGGTAGCCTTTCTCCAACCGCATGGATTCCGTTGCGTACAAGCCGAACGGCGCAAGATCAAATGATCCACCGGCTCGATCAATTGTGTCCCAGCATCGATGCAGATACTCGTTAGGGACGTGCAGGTCGTACCCCAGCTCCCCGGAGAAGCTGACACGCATCACCAGCGCGCGGATGTCGCCGATCAGCATGGGCCGTACATGCATCCAGGGGAAAGCGGCATTCGACCAGTCTTCCCGGGGGCTTAGGGATTGTAACAACGCACGCGCTTGCGGACCCGCCACGACCAGAACGGTATGGCTGCCGGCCAATTCCGTCAGCGACACGGACGCCGGCATGTATCCGCTGATCCAATCCCGGTCGTGCCATTCAGATCCCGCCGCGGAGCCATACCAGTAGCGTTCGTCTTCCAGTTTGGCGATGGTGGCCTCGGATAACACATGTCCGTTTTCATTGAGCAGGTAGCACAGGTTGACCTTTCCCACCTGCCTGGGCAGCACGCCGCAGATCAGACTGTCCAGAAGCTTGCCGGCCCCGGGCCCGGATATCTCGTACCGGTTGAAGCCGGATACTTCCATGATCCCGACATTAGCGGTAACGGCGGCAACTTCCTTCGCCACCAGTTTGTCGGTGTCGGTGAATCGATAGCCAGGCTCATCGATGAAATCAACCTGCGGTTTGAAGAACAGGACACGCTCCCAGCCGTTGACCACGCCCCAGGCACATCCGAGCCGGTCCAGCACGGGATAAAGCGGCGTGGCTCGCACCTTTCGCGCGGCCGGGCGATACTCCCTCGGCAGGTGGTAATGAAATTCCCTTTGATAATCCTCGATCGCCTTTTGCACCGTGTATCCGGTGTCGGCATATTGAGTGAACCGGCGCGGATCGAGAAACCAGGCGTCCCATTCACATTCGCCATGTACCATGATCTGGGCCAGCACCTTCCCATGCCCTCCCCCTTCGCCAATGCCGGCGCGCAGTCCCAAGCACGCATAGGCGTTTGGCACTCCGGGTATCGGGCCGATCAACGGTGCACCGTCCGCGGAGTAGGTTATCGGCCCGTTGACCACGGTATGGATACCGGCATCCGTCAGGCAAGGCAGGCGCTCGAATATGTTCTCCATATTATCCAGACAGCGCTCCAGGTCCGACGGGCACAAAGAACGGCTGAAGCCGGGATCGATTCCATCCAGCCCGAACGGTTTGCAATTCTGCTCGTAAATGCCGACCAACAAACCCTGCTTCTCCTGGCGACAATAGAAATCGTTACCCGGGTCGCGAACCAACGGCAGTCTGAAATCGAGCGCCTCGATGTCCGCGATGGACTCGGTAAGGAAATACATGTGCTCCATAGAAACCACCGGATGCTCGACGCCCAGCATCCCGCCCACCTCGTTTACCCGGTAGCCGCTGGCATTCACCAGCTTCGCGCACACGATATCACCGTGTTTCGTGTGCACAATGAACTCGCCGTTTGTTTTGCGCGTGATATCCACCACCGGGTTTTTTCGGTAGATCTCGGCTCCAGCCCGCCGCGCACGTCTGGCCAGCGCCAGGGTGAGCCCTGCCGGGTCGATGTCGCCATCCAGTGGGTCCCACCAGGCCCCGAGCAGATTTGTGGTTTCGATCAACGGATGGCGCCGCCCGACCTCAACCTGATCGATGTATTCCAAATCCACGCCCACCGCTTTGGCCATGCCGGTGAAGTGAAGATACGCGTCACGCTGCTTCTGCGTATGCGCGAGCCGCATACCGCCCGAAATGTGATAGTCGATCGGGAACTCCGGGTCCGCGGACAGTTGTCGATACAAATCGATGCTGTGCCGCTTCAACGCCACCATGGCCGGGTTGGCGCCGAACTGGGTAACCTGTGCCGCAGCATGCCAGGTCGATCCGGACGTCAGTTCGTCACGTTCCACCAGAACGACGTCGGACCAACCCTCTTCGGTCAGGTGGAACAGCACGGAGCAGCCTCCGATGCCTCCCCCGATTACCACCACACGCGCATGACTTTTCATAGAAATTATTGAGATGAATTTCCAACACGGTACGATTACCATACCCGATTGTCTTTCCGGGTGACAAATATCGACATGCGTAAAACATTCAACGGAAATTTCACGCAGCAGGAGCCCATTCCCGAGGACGCGATTGCGCGCGCGGTGGCGGTGATGCGCAGCGGCCGGCTGCATCGATACGACGTCAGCGCCGGGGAAGTGGCGGAAACGGCGCTGCTTGAAAATGAATTTGCCGCTTACATGGGCGCCAGATACTGCCTGGCCTGCGCTTCCGGCGGCTATGCCATGCACCTCGCGCTGCGAAGCTTCGGCCTGGAATCCGGCGAACCGGTGCTGACCAATGCGTTTACGCTTTCTCCGGTACCAGGGGCAATAGACAATGCCGGCGGCAAACCGGTCCTGGTCGAAACCACACGGGACCTGTTGATCGATTTAAACGACCTGGAGCTCAAAATCGGACGAAGCCACGGCAGAGTGTTGCTGCTGTCTCATATGCGTGGCCACATTGTCGACATGGATGCGTTGATGGTGGTGCTTTCCCGTCATCACGTGGCGTTGATCGAGGACTGCGCGCACACCATGGGGGCATCCTGGGGCGAACGAAAAAGCGGCAGCTTTGGTGTCGCCGCATGCTTCAGTACGCAGACATATAAGCACATGAACTCCGGCGAAGGCGGATTGGTCACCACCGACGACCCGAAACTGATGGCCAACGCCGTGATCCGATCCGGATCATACATGCTGTACGGCCGCCACCAGGCCGCGCCGGATGACGCGGCTTTCACCGATGCGCGTCTGGACAATCCCAATTGCAGCGGGCGAATGGATAACTTGCGGGCCGCCATTCTACGGCCGCAACTCGAGTTATTGGATGACAATCGGGAGCGCTGGAACGCGCGCTATCGTGCCGTGGAATCGGCGCTTGACGGCATCGAGGGCCTGGTGCTTCCGCACCGACCGGGAAAAGAAACCTACGTGGGAAGTTCCATCCAATTCCTGGCCGAGGGCCTGGATACCACAATTCTTCCAGACTTTATCTCGCGCTGCCAGGCGCGCGGGGTCGAGCTGAAATGGTTTGGCAGCCCGGAACCGGTGGCGTATACCAGCCGCCACGACAGTTGGCGATACATCGACGCGCAATCATTGCCGCAAACCGACGCCGTTCTGGATAAACTGTGCGACATGAGGATTCCTTTGAGCTTCAGCGTCGAGGACTGCGAACTGATCGGCGAGATCATCGCGGAGGAATTCGTCGACTGTGCGCGAGCCATGGCGATGCCCGCGTGAGGAACGTATGGGCCGATATGCGAAGTCGACCATGCATGGCTGAAATAATAGTTTCCGAATACACAGTTTGAATTGAAACTGTAAACATCGGAGCAGAGGGCAACACCATGAGCGATCAATCGAAGCAGGAAAAACTCGACGCGATGCTGAACGGGTTGTACTGGTGGGGCGTTCCGACCCTGTTCCGCTGCCCCCATGACCCCGAGCCGGACAACTGCGATATCGCACTGGTCGGTGTACCGCACAGCACCGGCAACGGCACGACCGAGCGGGACCAGCATCTGGGCCCGAGGGCGGTTCGCGACGTGTCGGCCCTCGGGAGGCGTGCACATAAAGTATTCAATGTAGATCCGTGGAAGCGCTGTCGAATACACGACCTTGGAGATGTCGCCCTGCCGGAGGCAAACGACAACGAAGCCTCGGTGCAAAGGATTACGGACTTCTTCAAGAGAATAGACACCGCCGGGACCCGGCCGGTATCCGTGGGCGGCGACCACTCGATTACCGGGGGCATCCTGCAGGCGCTCGCCGGCCAGGATGCCAAACTTACAGGCGGGAAAAAAGTCAGCCTGCTGCATTTCGACGCCCACACCGACGCGTTTCATCACATCGATCATTTTCTCGGCGCCAAGAAATCCGCCGCACACTGGGCCAGCTACCTGGTTCGCGACGGCCACGTGGACCCGCACACCAGCGTACAGGTGGGCATTCGGGGTAATCCGAGAACGCTGGACTGGCTGGAGCCCAGTTACGATCTTGGCTACGAGGTTATCGATATCGAGCGCTATCGAGCCATGGGGACGGTGCGCGCGAGCGAGATCATTCTCGAAAGGCTGGGCGATAACCCCGTTTACATAACGTTCGATCTGGATTGCCTGGATCCGACCGTCGCCCCGGGCGTGGCCAATCTCGAATGCGGCGTCGAAGGGCTGCGGATCGACGAAACCATGGAGATGTTGCGCAGTGCAAAAGGCAGAAATATCATCGGTGGCGACGTGGTATGCCTGATGCCCACCAAGGACTCGCCGAATAAACAGACCTCGCTGGTCGCGATGTCGATCATGTTCGAGATGATCGCCCTGATTTCCGACTCTCTGAATGAAATCTGAATTGCCTTAGCCGCGCGCTTTCCCTCACAGCATGGGTTTCGGCCCCTGCGCCGAATTTGTCGCACCGGGTTTGCGGGCAAGCAGATTGCGGATAATGTCCTTTTGCCCCGCCAGATACCCGCGGCCCTCGACGACGACGTTGCGTCCGACAACGCGGTGCA
>CAMYOI010000297.1 GCA_947259955.1 uncultured Gammaproteobacteria bacterium | reverse complement strand
GTTGGACGCGTTGGAAGAAAAATTTCATATCAAGGGCGGGTTGAAGCATCTCTATCTACTCTTGCCGGGCGGACCCGTGGCGCAGGGCTGCAGACTCGCTGGTTTGCAGCCGCCGGCGGGGGCCGTGGACCGGGGTTTCGGCAGCGTCCAGTAAGCGACGCGCCGGAGGCTGGTCAGGCTGATTTGCTCTCGATCAGGCTTGAACAGGCCGGACAATTCGGGTCCTTCCTGAAATTCATGATCTGGAACTCGAGTCCAGCGCCATCGAAGAGCAGTAACCTGCCATTCAGCGTCTTACCCACTCCGGTGATGATCTTGATGGCCTCGAGGGCCTGGATGGTGCCGATGACCCCGACCACCGGCGCCATGATGCCTTCCAAGGCGCAGGACTCGCCGGAGCCCGAAACCTCACCGTACAGACAACGGTAACAGGGGCTGTCTGCGCGGTCGAGAAGGTATGTGGAAATTTGTCCGTCCATTCGGATGGCTGCGCCCGAAACCAGAGGCGTCCTTGTCTGCACGCAAGATTCGTTGATCTCGAATCGGGTTTCGAAATTGTCACAGCAATCCAGGACAACATCGGCAAGGTCGATTTGCTCCCTGAGTTCGTCGGTGTCCAGCGCCCAATCCAGAGCAATGATCTCGATCTCCGGATTGATCGCGCTCAGGGTTGCCTTCGCAGAAAATGCTTTTTCTCGGCCAATCGATTCAGTGGTATGTACGATCTGTCTCTGCAGGTTGGATTCGTCGACGCGATCGAAATCGCTCACTACCAGGCACCCGGTACCGGCGGATGCGAGGTACATCGATGCCGGAGAACCCAGTCCGCCCATGCCAACGATGAGCACCCTCGAATCCAGCAGCTGCTGTTGTCCGGCTTCGCCAATTTGAGGCAGCTGGATATGCCGGCTGTAGCGACTTCGGTCGTGCACTTCCATGTTGGGTCCGTCTAGGAGCCGTGGCGATGAAACGTCGTTACGACCGCACGGGATTTTTTATCTGTCGAACGCATCGGGACATCGATAGGGTGCAGGTGCCCCGCCTCCAGAAAGTGATGATGACTGACAATATCCAGAAACGGTTCGATGTCATGTGTAGAGATGACGATAGACATATTCTCTTGTCGAAGCCGTTGAATCAGTTCATAGGTCTGATGACGGGATTTACGATCCATGCTCGTTGTAGGTTCGTCCAGTGCCAGGAACCGGGGTTTCGTAATGCGCGCCCGGGTCAAAGCCACACGCTGTTTTTCACCGCCGGAAAGCACTCTGGCATTCCGGTGGGTCAGGTGGTCGAGCTTGCCCCAATGCAGGGATTCCCAGACCATCTCGTCGATCTGCGCGTCCGGTAACTTGGCGGCGCGCAATCCATAGGCCACGTTGTCGTATACGTTCGTATCGAACATGTATGGCGATTGATGCAGGTAAACTACCCGGGACTGAAGCCTGGGTCTGGCCTTGAGCCATGATAGCGGATTGCCATCGATCGTCACCGTCGCCTTTTGGGGTTTCAATAAACCGGCAACGATCTTCAACAACGAGGTTTTGCCGGCGCCGTTGTCACCGGTTATCAATGTGCATTCACCTGCCGACATGGAAAACGCTTCTACGCTCAACAACACGCGGTCACCGTAGATTTTTTCGACATTCTCGAAGCAGATTTCGTCTGTCATTCTATGCGGTCTCGAATCGGTGTCTGGCGCTGCTGAGTATCATGTTCAATCCAAGTGCCAGGATGAGCAACACTAACCCCAAAGCAATACCTTGTGCAAATTCCCCCTTACGGGTCTCCAGAGCAATGGCGGTAGGAATATTACGCGTGTGGTGCAATATATTGCCGCCAACCATCATCGAGCAGCCGACTTCAGCGATAATGCGGCCGAAAGCCGCGATCACCGCCGCGAACAGTCCGAACCTGGCTTCGAACATAACGGTCAGCATCGCCCTGGTATGGGACGCCCCCAGGGTTATTGCAGTTTCCCATACGATTTTATCCGAATTCTTGAGGGCCGAGTGGGCCATCGCGATGACAATCGGGATCGCCAGGAGCATCTGGCCGATTATCATCGCGGTCTGAGTGAACAGAAGTTTCAGGTCACCTAAAGGTCCGTTTCTGGACAACAATATGTAAAGTGTCAAACCCACGACCACCGCGGGCACCGCCAGAAGGGTGTGCATCAGAGAGATCAGGAAGCGCTGGCCTTTGAAATCGCCATAGGCAAGCAAAAACGCGACGATCAGAGAGAACGGGGTGACATACAGGATCGCCTGCAGGGATACTCCGAATGAAATGCCGATGATTTCCCAGATGCCGGGATTCCCGCTGAGCAGGAGCGCCAGGGCATCTTTTGTTGCAGCGAAAACGTCGTGCACTTTTTCCTCGCAAGTTGAACTACAATGCCGGGCAAGATAAACCCGAAGTCGTTGATATGCAAATTGAAATTCGGCAGGAAACCTTCGACCCGTGGCAGGAACTCGTTGGTTATCAGAACCAACAGAATCATCCGCTTTCGGGATTCGGCGCGACCACTGCCTTTGTTGGCACGATGCGCGATTTCAACGAAGATGAGACGGTGAGCGAGATGGTGCTCGAGCACTATCCCGGAATGACGGAAAAGCACCTTGAGTCGATATGTGAAACCGCACTTAAAAAATGGCGGCTCATCGACGTGCTGGTTGTACACCGGGTGGGCATCGTAACACCGGGTGAACCGATCGTTCTGGTCGCCGTATGGTCCGCCCACCGAAAACAGGCCTATGAGGCCAACAGATTTATCATGGAAGACCTGAAGTCCAAGGCGCCGTTGTGGAAAAAGGAACAGCTGCCCCATGAACAACGGTGGGTGAAGTCCAATACGCCGGGATAGGCCCGGCAGTCCGAATTCGCCTGACCCTATACCACCGCTGCGAATGGCAGCACTTCAACCATCGACCCGGATTCCACTGACTCCGCCTCGAGCGGAAGTATGATGAAGCAGTTGGCCTGGGACATCGAAGTCAGGATACCGGAACCCTGTGCCCCGGTCTTGGATACCGTAAACTGGTTCGAGGCGTCCAGGCTCAATACGCCTCTTTGGAATTCAGTGCGTCCCGCTTTTTTTCTGAGTTTTGATACGCTGCGCGCCTGCAAATACAGAGGTGCCGCGTTGGATTCTCCCATAAGTTTACGCAGGGCAGGCTGGACGAATATGTAAAATGTGACCATCACAGAGACCGGGTTACCCGGTAACCCGAAAAACCAGGCGTCTTTTATCTGTCCAAACGCCAGTGGCCGTCCGGGCTTCATGGCGACCTTCCAAAAATTGATTTGACCGAGTTCATCAAGACACTCTTTGACATAATCCGCCTCGCCGACGGAGACGCCGCCGGATGTGATGATCACGTCGGCGCACTTTGCGGCGGCTTCAAACGCCTCGAAGGTATCCTGTTTGCAGTCGCGAATAACCCCCATGTCTATGGGTTCGGCCCCGAGCCTCTTCAGCATCCCGTATAGCGTGTAGCGGTTGCTGTCATATACACAGCCTGGCTCGAGTTGCTCGCCTATGGAACACAATTCATCCCCGGTTGAGAAAAAGGCTACCCGGAGCTTTCTAAACACCTTGATCTCACCGATACCGAGCGAGGCAAGCAGGCCCAGATCGGCGGGTGTGAGCTTTCGTCCGGTTTCCAACACCGTCTGGAATTTCGCGATGTCTTCCCCTGCACGGCGGACGTTCTGCCCCGATTGGTTGCTGCAATCCATCCGCACCTTATCGTCCTCGAGTTGGACGTGTTCCTGAATGACGACGGTGTTGGTCCCCGCAGGCATCGGCGCTCCGGTCATGATCCGTACACACTCCCCTGACGAAACCTCCCCCGAAAACGGTCGCCCGGCCCAGGCGGTGCCCAGCAATTCGAAAGATCTGGTGCCTTCTTTGGGGAGATCCACTCCGCGTACAGCGTACCCATCCATTGCGGAATTGGTGTGCCCGGGCACATCGCGGCTTGAACGAACGTCTTCATGCAATATTCGCCCGAGCGCGCTGCGAAGATTGATTTGCTCAAATCCAAAGGTAGGCGCGATCCGTGACTGGATCTGCCGCGTCGCCTCATCCGTGAGTAGGGACGAGGGGTCGAAGTCATCCATACAACTGGGATCGTGCTGCAATGTGTTGGTTTTCATAGGATTTCGGGTGGTGTCTCTCGAGATCCTATTCTAAGGTCTATTGCCCCCTTGCCGGAAGGGGGAGCGGTGCCCGCTCATCTGGGGGCGATGAGTGTTCTTATCGGTTTTGGTATTGACACAATATGCCCCTGGGCATAGTCGACGCCGATCTCCTTGAGAGTAGACAGTGTTGCCTCGGTTTCCACGAATTCAGCAATGGTCTGTTTTGACATTACTCTCGCTATCTCTTTTATCGAACCAACCATGGCGTAGTTTATCGGGTCCGTTGAGACGTCCCGGATAAACTGTCCGTCTATTTTTATGAAATCCACTGGCAGTTTTTTTAAATACTCGAATGAAGACAACCCGGTACCAAAGTCGTCCAGGGCAAAGCGGCATCCTCTCTCTTTCGTTTCCTCCATGAATTCGATTGCGCTGCTCAGGTTTGCGATTGTTGTTGTTTCGGTCAGTTCAAAGCAGAGCTTGGACGGCGGCACATTCGATAGCACCAGTTTGTCGAGCAGGTAATGGAGAAAATCTTTATCGGATATCGACTGCCCCGAAAGATTGATGGAACAGATCTCGAGCATTTCCAGATGCGCCGGATGATTCGATAGCCAGCGTAGCGCCCTGTCTACCACCCAACGATCCAGCCGCATCGCCGATTTATAACGTTCCGCTGCCGGCAGAAACGATCCCGGCAGGATGATCTCTTCATTTTCATTGCGCATGCGCAACAGGAGTTCGTAGCGATGCACCCGGCGTTCGGACGGGGCTGGCTGATATACCGGTACTATTGGCTGATAATAAAGCTCGAACCGATCTTCCTCGAGCGCCTTATTGATCTTCGCGATCCAGGCCATTTCCCGATGTCGGCGGACGACTTCCTCATCGTCAGGCTGATATACGTGAACGTGTTTTGGCCCTTCTTCCTTGGCTGAATAGCATGCGGTGTCCGCCGCACGGAGCAAAGTCGCGATGTCTTGGGCAGTATGCTCGATGGCGACGACGCCTATGCTCACATTGATATTGAAACTTGCATCGCGCCATACGAACTGATAGTCCATGATGGCTCTATGCAGGGTTCGCCCGACCGATGTCGCGAACTTCAGGTCACTGTGTTCCAGTAATATGGCAAACTCATCAC
>CAMYOI010000296.1 GCA_947259955.1 uncultured Gammaproteobacteria bacterium | reverse complement strand
TCGGGCCCACCGAGATGCAAGATTTGCCCAATCGTGTGCGGGTCCTGCAGCGCATTGACGAACGCCGCAGCGACATCGCTGACGTGGACCGGCGACATGCGGAACTGGCCGGCGTTTAGCGGGAGCAATCCACCATGAAAGAGCGGTGCGGGCAGCGGCGAATCGACGATTTACGTGCTCAGCTGAGTGGCGAATTCCATCCGTCCGCGAGGGTCGCCGAACAGCACAGACGGCCGGAAAATCGTCCAGTCAAGATCGAGATCTTGCAGGTACCTTTCCGCCCGGAATTTGGTCCGTTGGTAGCCCGTGCCGTCCGCCTTGACTCCGTTGGCGCTCATCAGCAGGAATCGTCGCACTCCAGTGACAGTCGCAGCATCCATCGTCCGGCGGGCCCCTTCTACGTGCAGCTTTTCGTAGGTAATGCCACGGTCCGGAAATTCACGCAGGATCCCGATATTGTAAATTAGCGCATCGCAGTCTTCGACGACCCGTCGGACGGCGCTGTCGTCGCCGATATCGCCGATAACAATTGTGCACCGATCGCGCTGCTCGATCCGCTGCTTGCTGCCCTCCCGTACCAAGAGAACCGGGTGAAAATCGTTGGCGAGCAGTGCGTCAACCAAGTAGCTGCCGACGAAACCCGTTCCGCCAAACAAGCCGATTCGTTGCGGCAGGCTATTCCGCTGTGTCCCATTTGTCATAAAAACCTCACAACTTCAAGCGACCGCTCTCGTGGTCAGCATTTCTACGGTCGCCGGTGCAATCCGGGATCTTTGACCTTAATCTCTCAAAGTAGGGTGACAACTCACCTAAATCTTCGGCGAGACACCCGATCTCTCCAACTCCGATTTGAGCGACGAGCACCCAGTCTTAGTTTAACACCTGCAGTCTGTTCAAGCGGATACGTATGGCATGAAACATCTATATAACCGGAACGAAAAACAAATGGGCCTCTTCAGCCCAGTCAACCGAGTTGATGGAAAGACCAATTCAAGCGGGATTGGACGTCAATGCCGTAGTGAACGAAGCGCGAAATCATTTATCACGATTGTTCACGTCGTGTTCACCCAAGATGCGGCTTCGTGCGGTCCCCCAAAACTACGGTCAGAGTTAACACAAATGATTAAATTAAAGTGGCTCGCGTCCTCCGCCCTGGCAACCGTGCTGGTATTCACAGGTTCCAACATCAGCGCGATGTCACACAGCAAGGACATCGTTGACACCGCCATGAGTGCGGGAAGCTTCAACACCTTGGTGACCGCACTGAAGGAAGCCGGCTTGGTGGACACCTTGAAAGGCGAGGGCCCATTTACCGTGTTTGCCCCATCCGACGATGCGTTCGCGAAGATTCCTGCCGACCAGTTAAACGCGCTTCTCGCCGACAAGGAAAAGCTGACCGCCGTTTTGACCTACCACGTGGTACCGGGGAAGGTTATGGCGTCGGAAGTGGTAAAGATGGACAGTGCAAAGACCGTGCAGGGTCAAGCTGTGACCATCGGAGCGGAGAACGGCAAGGTTATGATAAATGAAGCTACCGTTACGACTGCGGATATCGAGACCAGCAACGGCGTTATCCACGTTATCGATACGGTAATCATGCCGAAGTAAACTATGTCAATCCAGCGGGCGAGGGTATAAACCCTCGCCCCATGCGTACGTCCAAACCGTGTTCATGACGACCAAGACGTGGCAGAACATCAGAGTTAATAACATGCCAACAGAAAACGAAATTTCGCTGGTAAATTTGCATCAGCCGGAGCTCGCAAAGCTGTTCGCGGCGACAGCAGAGCACGCTTTCGAATCTATTCTGATCACCACCGCCGGCTCGGGCGATGCCGGCTATCCCATCGTATATGTCAACCCTGCGTTCACTGCCATGACGGGCTACGAGGCACATGAAGCCATTGGCAAATCACCCGGCATCCTGCAAGGCCCTAAGACCGATGTGGATGTACTCGAGCGATTGTCGTCTGACCTGGACGCCGGTCGGCAGTTCCACGGCCAGGCGATAAACTATCGAAAAGACGGCTCTGAGTTCATGCTCGAGTGGAAAATTATTCCCGTCATCGGTTCGCAGGGCAGCGCGACGCACCTGGTCTCAGTGCAGCGCGAGATCACGTAGGTCTGGCAGCCAGGAGTCCCACCCTCGTCCTTACCGGGCGTTATATTTGCCGTGCAATCAACAGGACCGCGAGCCAACCATTTTAATGTGGTGCCATACTCCCTTGCGCACGACCCGGTGCCCTGCCCTGACGAATGCATCACAAACATGACGGAAGTCAGCCATGCCGAATAGATACCTACCGTTTACCGCAGTGCAAACGGGCGGTGCGCGTGAGATTAACTTCCCGCTGCACGAGCATACCGTCAATGTGGGTCATGTAGGCGCGATGCTTGAATCCCTGCTAGATGGCATCAGCCGGGAAATCCAGGTACGACGTGACGTGAGTGACGGCGACGTGCTGCAAGCCATGTGCATGGCGTTGGCCATACGTATGCAGATGGTTGAGGCCGAACCTGACGCGGTGCGCGCCATGGTTGCAGCGGTGCTCGAGCGGGCAGATGAGGCGGTGGCCGAAAGCATCGTCCAAGTGGCAGGCAGTGCGTGACGTACAGCGGCGAACCTCGACGCACGTCACGGCTGTCTTAATTGTGGGATGAGGCCTGTACACGCCACTGTTGCGTGCTGGACTTAGAGGTTGCGTTAGATAAATCGATTTAGGTTTTATCAAGCGCCTCGATAAAGCGCCGGGCGTCCTCTTGAGTTGTCCTAGTCTCATCCTTACTCATCTTGGATACGGACGCATACACCAGAGAGAGGCGGGGATTGCTTCGCAGCTTGTCTTTGTTGCGAATTAAAAAATCCCAGTACAGGTAGTTGAACGGACAGGCGTCGGGACCGTTTTTTTTGGACACGCTGTAGAAACAGTGCTCACAATAGTTCGACATCTTATTGATATAGTTGCCACCCGCCGCGTAAGGCTTGCTACCCACCACACCGCCGTCCGCGAATAGGATCATGCCGGTCACGTTCGGCATCTCGACCCACTCGTAGGCGTCGGCATAGACGATCAGATACCATTCGTTGACCTGTTTCGGATCAACGCCGGCCAGCAGGGCAAAGTTACCCAGCACCATCAGTCGCTGGATATGATGGGCGTAAGCGTTCTCTCTGGTTTCCTTGACGCACTGGCGCAGACAGTTCATGTGCGTTTCGCCGCTCCAAAACAGCCGCGGCAGCTTGCGTTTGGCTTTAAGGAAATTTTCATTTGCATACTGCGGCATTTTTAGCCAATAGATCCCACGCACATATTCGCGCCAACCGATGATCTGGCGGATGAATCCCTCGACGGCGTTGAGCGGCGCGAGTCCGTCGTAATACGCCTGCTCGGTCTTGCGCACGATCTCCAGGGGATCTAGCAGTCCGCAGTTGAGATAAAAGCTCAAGTGGGAGTGATACATCCACGGTTCTCCCTCAACCATCGCATCCTGATAGTCTCCGAAACGCGCCAGCCGCTCGCCGACAAACTTGCCCAGCGCATAAAGCGCCTGCGCGCGCGTCACGGCAAAATGGAAAGGCTCGAGGTCACCGAAGTGATCGCAAAACTGCTCGGCCACGAGCTCGAGGACTTCCCGCGTCACGGGATCCACCTTCGCTTTGTAGGTTCGAGGCAGCTCGAGCCCGGTTTTGGGCGGTTTTCGGTTTTCCACGTCGTAGTTCCACTTGCCGCCCTCTGGTTCGCCCTCGCGCATGAGGATGTCGTGCTTCCTGCGCATATCGCGGTAAAAAAATTCCATCCGCAGCTGCTTGCGGCCATCTGCCCACGCCCTGAATTCCTCGGGCGTGCAGAGAAAGCGGTCATCCGGTCTAATCTCGACCTCAACATCGAAGGCTTTGCGCCAGCTCTGAATATCCTCAAGCACCCGGTATTCGCCGGGAAAAGTGACAATGATTATGTCAGGATTGTGCCGTTCTACCGCGCGCTCAACTTCACCCTTAAATGAACCGGTATTGTCTGCGTCACCAAGTTTGACGTAGTCCACTCGATAACCCTGCTGTCCAAGCTCGTCCGCGAAATGCCGCATCGCCGAAAACGCAAAGGCAATTTTCTTTTTGTGGTGTTTAACGTACGTGGCCTCCGCGCGCACCTCACATATAAGGACAACGTCATGGTCTAGAGCACAGTCTTGTAGGCTCGAAATATTGTGGCTCAGCTGGTCGCCAAGTATCAGTCGTAAAGCGCCCATAACGAACTGCCCTTTAGTCAGTAACCGGTAGAGTAAATCTGCCGTGTTTGCGGTTCTATAGGAATACCATTGTGGCGCACGAGAAACGGTTCGTCGCAACCGTGGCTGCCAAAGCGTATCATTGAACGCTCGTAATCGAAAACGTACTTACCGCGTTGAGAACTGAAGCCGAAGAGCAATAGACACCAAGGATGTTGTCGTGCACCGGACCACAATTATTATGGCAAATAGAAATTATCGAACCTCGATTTTCGTCTTTCGGCGCGATCTCCGCCTGGAAGATAACCTGGGCTTGCTGGGTGCGCTGGCACAAAGTCAGAAGGTCATGCCCCTTTTTATTCTTGATCCGAGACAAATCGATCCGACGCTTAACACCCACTTTTCCCAAAATGCTTTCCAATTCATGAGCGAGTCTCTGGAGGAGCTGGACAAAGCACTCAGAAACCGCGGCACACGTTTGTATGTGGGTTACGGAGAGGCCACCGCAGTGCTGGACGGCTTGCTTGCTTCCGGCCGCTTCGACGCGGTGTGCTTCAACCAGGACTACACGCCGTTTGCAGCAAGGCGCGACCGCGCCACAAAGACGGTTTGTGGTAAACACAACATCGCATATTGTGTGGCGCACGACGCCTTGCTGACGCAGCCCGAAGCCGTAAGGACAGGCGACGGTGCACCCTATAAGGTATTTTCCGCTTTCAAGAGAAAAGCCCGAGACATTGCTGAGGTGCCGGCACAACGGGTAAACAACTTCTCCAATTGGTACAAGGGCGCAGTTGGGGGACTGGGCGGCATCAGCCTTATTCAAGAACTCATGCCGACCAATAAACGCCGAAGGCTCGCTCAGCAAGGCGGCCGGCGCAAGGCAATCGACCGTATGCGTGCATTTGAATTCTCTCACTACGGTGATGAACGTGATCGTCCGGATCTTGATGGCACCAGCAGGCTTTCCGCGCATCTTAAATTTGGCACCATATCCGTGCGCGAGCTGTACTGGCATCTCGTCGCCTCGATAGGCCAGCACCAGGGGGAAGCGTACATCAACGAGCTT
>CAMYOI010000295.1 GCA_947259955.1 uncultured Gammaproteobacteria bacterium | reverse complement strand
CGGGATTTTTGTACCCTCGATGTTGGACGGCACCTCGGTGACCTCACGCTCCGGCGGCGAAATGAACGGTTTTATCTGGGGCCAGAAGGTAAAGATCCCGACACCTATCAAAAATCCCAGCGATATGATCCAAAACAGGGGATTCGATCCGCTTGGGACCCGTTTCGGCGGGACACGGGTCCTTGAGTCAGCGTAGAGCCTGGGCGCGTTGAGCTTGATTTCTTTTTGCGCAACTATCGGCGGTTGGATTTGTTGCTCCTCTTCCGGATCGGCGTCACCGTTGTTTTCGGTCGCGGTAAAATCTGGCACGATTTCATCAACGGATTGCGGGCGATCCTGCGGGGCCGGTCGCATCAGACGGTCGACTGCGTCGAGTATCCGGGAGTCATAGCCCCTGCGGTACGTTTCTGCAGCGGATGGCAGCGGGTCTGGATTACCGCGGGTCAGTTCTGATACCCGCGTGTTTGCAGCCACAGGGACGCGACCGGAAATGCACCGGTACATCACCGCCCCCATTGCGTAAAGATCCGTCCACGGACCCAGGTTGCCCTGATCATTGTATTGTTCGATCGCGCTGTATCCGGGTGTGACACGTGATTCCAGCTCGGCATTCCAGATCGGCAAGGTTCGGTGCGTGCTGCCAAACCCAAATAGCAGGGGCAGACCGCTGTCGCGAATGAAGATATTTTCGGGATTGACATCACGATGGAGCAGTCCGTGGGAATGGACTACCCGCAGCCCCTTCAGCAGTGGAAAGAACAGATCACACAGCTCGGTTTGCGCCAGTTCTCCATGCTGTTCCAGGTGGGCATTCAGTGTGATCCCGGATTCCAGATCCATCGACAAAAAAGCGGTTCCACCTGCTTCTGCATATTCCCTAACTCTGGTGAGATGGGGTTCCTGTATTTGTGAAAGAATGCGCGCCTCCTGGAGGAACAATGTGAGGCCTTCCTCGAATCTGCTTTCCTGGCCTGGCAACGGTTGTACGGCGGTGCTGCCTGGATGACGTTCCGCAAGCTCCCGGGGAAAATACTCCTGTAACCAGAACTCCTGCTCCGTATCCTCGAGGCGAGCGCGATAGATCACACTGTGGCTGTTGGTGTCCACGACCTCGACGATCGCGTACTTGCCTACGCGCGTGTTGGCTTTCAGTGCACGGGGTTGGGCCATCTGGGGAACTGGTTAAGTGTAACCCTCTATTTTGCAATGGTTTTTGATATCTGGTCCAGCCAAAGAAGCTGCAAATTTGATGGTTTTTACCGAATATCGACGGCGTTCAGCGTTTTTCGCCCGTGCCCGCGCATGCCGCCGGAGAGGCCGGGCTAGGACCGGTCCTGAAAAGATTGATAATCGCGACTCCTATGATAGCCATGGCGCCACCGACCATGATTCGGAGGGTGAGGTTTTCACCCAGCAGCGCGACACCGCCCAGCACGGTGACAACCGGCAAGAGCAGCAGAAAGGGCATGACCTGGTTTACGCTGTACTTTCCCAGCAGGTGATACCAGATACCGTAACCCAACGCCGTCATGATGAGTGCGAGGTACGCCACCGCCGACCATACCAGGTTGCCGCCCCGGCGGCGACCAGCGCTACCGAAACGAGGTTGTTCTGAAGCGTAGGTTCACCCGCAATCAGCGCAACGCCCGCAAAAGCCAGGCCGATACCCAGGACATGTTTGAGTTCGAGCCGGTCTTTTAGAAAAATTACCGCACACAGGACCCCGAACGGAACCTCGAGTTGAACGATGATGATTGCGGTTGATGCGTCAAGACCTTTCAACCCGGTAAAGGTGAGGCTGTACTGAACGGCGGCACTTACCAGCGCTATCAGGAAAATTTTGCGCAGTGTTTTGTACTTCGGTCTCGGGACGAACCAGACCAGCGCCAGCGCGGTCAGACCAAAACGGAATGCCATCAGAAGAATGGGCGGAAAGTGGTTGATCGCAAGCTTGGCGAAGAGGAATCCGCCACCCCAGATTACGGCCACAGCGACAGCAAGACTCGCGTCAACGATTTTCAACTGATGGTGTCAGTCTGTTCGTTGCATCCGGGCCGACCGGGTCGAAGTCCGGCACGTAGAAATTCCTCAAAGAGCCATATTCAGGAACAGCTGATTTTCTATTCTTTTTTTGCGTAGCCGATTGACTTCAATACTTCCGTGATTTCGTCCAGAATGACCGGGTCATCAATAGTGGCGGGCATCTTCCACGGCGCAACGTCCGCGATCTTCTGCATGGTGCCGCGCAGGATCTTGCCGGAACGCGTCTTCGGCAGGCGTTTGACGACGACCGCCTGTTTGAAGGCCGCGACCGGCCCAATCCGATCGCGCACCATTTTAATCACTTCTTTGGCTATGTCTTCGTGGCTCCGCTCACATCCGGCGTTGAGAACGATGAAACCAAGCGGAACCTGCCCCTTGAGCTTGTCCGCAACACCGGTCACCGCGCACTCGGCAACGTCGGGATGCGCCGACAGCACTTCTTCCATCGCCCCCGTGGATAACCGGTGGCCCGCCACGTTGATGATGTCGTCGGTTCTGGACATCACGAACACGTACCCGTCTTCGTCAATGAAACCCGCGTCCGCGGTCTTGTAATAGCCAGGATAATCGGCCAGGTATGCCTCGTGGTGTCTTTCTTTCGCGTTCCATAGTGTGGGGAACGTTCCTGGCGGCAAAGGCAGTTTGACCACCAGTGCACCGATTTCGCCGGCTTTCACTTCCTGTAAGTCTTCGCCGAGTACCCTGAGATCCCAGCCGGGTACGGCCTTGGAGGGCGACCCTTCCTTCACCGGCAGGAGTTCGATCCCGGTGCAGTTTGCACAGATGGCCCAGCCGGTCTCCGTTTGCCACCAGTGGTCGATCACGGGGACCTTGAGTTTTTCCTGCGCCCAAACCAGCGTGGCTGGGTCGCAGCGCTCGCCCGCGAGAAACAGGCTGTCAAGGCACGTCAGATCGTAATCCGCAACCAGTTTTCCGTCGGGGTCTTCCTTCTTGATAGCTCGAAACGCGGTTGGCGCCGTAAACAGGCACCTGACTTCGTGCTCGGAGATGACTCGCCAGAATGCGCCGGCATCCGGTGTTCCCACCGGCTTTCCTTCATAGAGAATGGTGGTGTTGCCGTTGAACAGCGGCGCGTAGACGATGTACGAGTGACCAACTACCCATCCAACATCCGAGGCAGCCCAGTAAACGTCCCCGGGGTCGATGTCGTAAATGTTCTTCATCGACCATTTCAGCGCGACCGCGTGCCCGCCGTTGTCGCGCACGATGCCTTTCGGCTGCCCCGTGGTGCCTGAGGTATACAGAATGTAGAGTGGATCCGTCGCCGCCACGGACACGCAATCGTGGGCTTCAGCCGATGCCATCAGTTCCCTCATGTCGTAGTCGCGTCCTTCCACCAGCGAAGCGGTGGCCTGTTCGCGCTGCAGGATGATGCAAGCGTCGGGCTTATGAGTGGCGGCATCGATTGCCTCGTCCAGGAGCGGCTTGTATTCTACGATTCTGCCGGGCTCTATACCGCAGGAAGCCGTGACGATCACCCTGGGCTGAGCGTCGTCGATGCGAACCGCCAGTTCATTGGCGGCAAACCCGCCGAATACTACGGAGTGGACGGCACCCAACCTGGCGCACGCCAACATCGAGATTGCGGCCTCGGCGATCATCGGCATATAGATGATGACCCGCTCACCCTTTGCGACGCCTTTTTCGGCCAGCATCCCCGCGAAACGAGCAACCTCGTCCCGCAGTTCCCGGTAGGTGTATGTGCGCTGAGTGTCCGTGATGGGGCTGTCGTAGATCAGTGCGGCCTGGTCGGCCCTGCCATTTTCCACGTGGACGTCCAGCGCGTTGTAACAGGTATTGAGTTCGCCGCCGGTAAACCATCGATAATACGGGGCATCGCTGTCATCGAGTACCTTGTCCCATTTCTTATACCAGTGTATGTGCTCCGCGGCGCTGCCCCAGAACTTTTCCGGATTGTTCAGTGATTCCTGATAGATTTCATCGTACGCGCTCATAGGTGGTATTCCGATTGTTGTGTGTTATGTCAGGTGTGGCCGCAAATGTTACAACGAACATGATCCGCAATTTCTTGACTTGAGGCAACATTCTCATTCACTGGAAACCGCTTCTCCCTGGATCTCGACCAGCAGGTCGGGGTGGGCGAGCTCCTTGATGACGAGATAGGTCGCGGCGAGTATGGCGAATATGTTGTACCAGCAGCGTCTCATCTGGGCATCGAGTCCCTCGACAATGCTGCCGTCCGTATCGACACCGATCTGACCGGCGATGATCAGACGCCGCGCATTCGCTGGTACGTCAACACACTGGCCGTAGTTCGACGCCGGCCGGGTAATGTTTTTTGGGTTTAGCAGTTTCATGACGGTTTTCTCCTGGTCCGGCCCTCGCGGCCTCGGGGTGAGTGTCGATTGTTCCCGATTGTGCTCCATGGGTGCAACTCGAGTCCGGCGCCCTGAACAGGTTCGTGGGTACGCATTCTCCCGAAATCGGGCCCAAATTGCGCTGAAATTGACATCAGCCGCATATTTTTGATGATATTATCTCCCATGATGATGAGGAGATAAATTGACTGATTTCCTGGATAGCTGAAATCGAAATTATAAAATTTGGAGTAATAACACATGATAAACATTCGTAATCCACTGAGGAGTTGTGTTGCCGGCGCCGTCGCACTTGGACTTGGATTCGCCGCAGGTTCGGCCCTTGCTGCAGGTGAATTGAATGTCTACAACTGGGCGGAATACATCGGCGAGGAAACCATCGCGAATTTCGAAAAGGAATTCGACGTCAAGGTTACCTACGACAACTACGACTCGGTGGAGACCGCCGATGCGAAACTGTTGGCAGGCGGCTCGGGCTACGATGTAGTGAGCCATTCGGGCAGCGCGATAGGTCGCCTGATCCCTGCCGGCATCCTGATGGAACTCGACAAATCGAAGCTGCCCAATCTTAAGCACATGCGCGACGATGTGATGGGACAGCTGTCCAAGAACTGGGATCCAGGCAACAAGTACATCATTCCGTTCATGTGGGGCACCCACGGCGTGACCTATAACGCAGAACTCGTCAAGAATGTGGCTCCGGACGCGCCGATCGGGTCGATGGACATGATTTTCGACCCGGTGCACATGGAAAAGCTTGCCAAGTGCGGCGTGGCGTTCCTGGATTCACCCACCGACGTCATCCCCATGGCGCTCGCTTATATGGGCCTCGACCCGTCTTCCAACGACAAGGAAGACTACAAGAAGGTCGAGGAGATGCTCCTCAAGATCAGGCCTTACATCAAGACGTTC
>CAMYOI010000294.1:1014-6382 GCA_947259955.1 uncultured Gammaproteobacteria bacterium | reverse complement strand
TCTTGCTGCAGGGTCGAGGTGGTGAACGGCGGTGGCGGCCGGCGCTTCATCGGTTTCGTTTCGACCGAGCTGACCCGCCATGGGCTTTGCCAGGCGGCGACCAGCTTCTCTACCTCTTCACGGTCGCGCAGCCACAGTGCCTTGCTGCGCTTCTTGAGCTGTCCGCTGTCCGGGTCGAAGTCCTTGCCCCGCACCAGACGCTGGTCGGCCAGCCGCACCAGGCGGGTCTCGAATCCCTCGGCAAAACGGGCATCGGCGGCCTGAGTGCGGACCCGCCACTGAAGAACAACAACCGCGGCCCCAACTCCGGTGCACGCCGATAACGACTCACCCGCACGGGATCCGGAATTTTGGCAAGTCGTGTCACATAGACATTGCTCATAGCTATCGTTCCCTATATGGTTATTTGAGTGGCAACCCGATCATTCTTGTGATGATGACCGATAAATAAGCTGAGAGGACGATGCAATGGCCATTCTAACCCCCGGCATACGCAACGCAGCCCGCGCCCTGATTATACGTGACGAGCGCCTGCTTCTGCTTCGAAAAGATGGCGGAGATCGCGGTGAGCGCTATGCGCTGCCCGGTGGCGCACAGGAGCATGGCGAGACACTGCAAGATGCCCTTGAGCGCGAATGTCTCGAAGAGATTGGTGTCAAGGTGATGGTTCGCGACCTCCTCCACGTCGCTGACTGGTTCAAGCCCCGGGACACCGTGCCGCCTTCGACGCGGCAATTGGTCGAGTTCCTGTTCGCCTGCGACGTACCCGGCAGCTACGAGGCAAGAAACGGCCATCGACCCGACAAGCACCAGGTGGATGTGGTTTGGATTGATCTGCAACAACTTTCCGATGTTCAATTGTTTCCACGATCACTTTCCACCTACCTGACGAACTGCCCGAACAGCAGACATGGGGTCTATCTTGGTACAATGACCTGATCATGCGTCTGCCCAAAAGTATACGGGACAACCTGCGGTTCCTCATCGCGGAGGTTGGATCACAGGTGACCAACCTGCACATTTATGTCGATACGTATTCGGACGTAGTTGCCCAGCGGATTCTGGATCGAGGCGGTTATGCCTATAACCTCAAGATGCGTATCCATAACAGCTGCCTAGGCCAGCTGTCCCGAGCCAAGCAGGGGGACTCCAGAAGGCTCACTCTTCGCGCCGCGGAATCCATCTCCACCGACATTGAGCGGATCTCTGAACTCTGTCGGGAATGCATACATGAGATGGCTCATTTGAAGCATAGGAATTGTCTGAAATCCAAACGCTATTCACCTCTGCTCAACCGGGTCATCCGAGGCATCGAGATGGTAGAACCCGCCATCGAGAACAACGATACCGAACTCGCGCTGAAGATCGGAAAAATCAAGACCCAACTGGATCGGGGCTATCGCAAATTACACAAACGCTATACTGCGTCCCTAAAGAAAAAGCATCATACCGAAGATCTTATTGCCGCCCTGTTCGTGGCCCGTGGCGTGGAGCAAATGGGGGACGCCCTGTTGAACATCAGCGAGGCGATCCTCTCTATCAACCTCGGGCAACCCATCAATATCGACCGCTACCATCACCTGATGGAGTCGGTGGGGCGGCTTGAGGCCGAAGAAAACATGAAGGACCTGTCCATCGAGCACGTTGCCGAAACCCGATCCGGAAGCGCGATCTCGGGCATTAGCAAGCCAAAGCAAAAAAAGGACGGTTATGTGGCCATTTTTAAAGATGGCAAAAAACGTAAGCTCAAGAAGGAGCGGGAAGGCGTGGAGAACTGGCATGAGATTTATCCGGGACTCGCGCCCAAGATTCTCGCGTTTCATAAACGCGGAGAATCCGCTTCCTTACTTATTGAGCACCTGGCGGGATTGACGTTCGAACAGATCCTCCTGCATGAGCCCCAGAAGCTTCTGAATGAAACGGTACGCGCACTCAGTAAGACGCTGGAATCTGTATGGCGTGACACCCGTGTTAAAAAGAAGATTGCTGCGAAATATATCAATCAACTGGAGAGACGCCTGCCCGAGGTCTATGAGGTCCATCCGGAGTTTCAACAGAGCGACAGTCGCGTGTGCGATTTGGCGGTTCCGAATTTCGATACGTTGCTGAAGCAGGCCAAGCGTTACGAGTCCCAATTTAAAGCTCCTTTCTCGGTCTATATTCACGGTGACTTCAACGTCGACAACATTATCTACGACCCGATCGCGAAGCGTATCAATTTTATCGACCTGCACCGATCCCGCTACATGGACTATGTGCAGGATGTTTCGGTGTTCATGGTATCCAACTACCGCCTTCAGATTCTGGACAAACCCTTGCGCCGAAGAATTCTCGGTATTGCCGGAGAATTCTATCGCTTTGCATCCCGCTATGCGAAGAACAATGGCGACACCACCTTTGAGTTGCGTCTTGCGCTCGGCCTTGCCCGCTCGTTTGCTACATCGACCCGGTTTATCCTGGACAAATCCCTCGCACGGGCCATGATGCTGCGCTCACGTTACCTGCTGGAAAGTGTCCTCAGGACGGATCCGAAATTAGCGTCGTCTTTTCGAATCCCGATAAAGGAGATTTTTGTTGGCTGATCTTAGAATCGGTGTTATCGGCATCCCCGGGAAATGGTCCACTGAAACTCTCGCAGATGCTATCGAGTCGCGGACTGGCTACCGCCGCATCATTGATATGGGGGAGGTCGAATTGAACCTCGCCACCCAGCAGTTGCTGCATTACGGAGAGAATCTGTGTGCACTGGATGCCTTGCTGGTGAAAAAAATCAGTGCTACTTACGACCCAAACACATTGGATCGACTTGAGCTTTTAAGGGTCGCCGAGTCCGCCGGGGTGCGGGTATTCAGCCCCGCGCTCAATATCCTTCGTCTCATTGACCGGCTGAGCTGCACTGTTACTCTACGTAATGCGGGCATTCCAATGCCTGATACCCGTGTCACGGAAAGTGTCGATGCCGCGATTGAAGCCGTGCACGATTTCGGCAGTGCAGTGTTCAAGCCCCTTTATTCGACTAAGGCCCGAGGCATGTGCGTACTCGACTCGCAATCGCCAGCCGAAACACTTGAACAGGACATCCGGGCATTCAAAAAGGACAATCCGATGATGTATCTGCAAGAAAAGGTGACGCTGCCCGGTCGTGACCTCGGTATGGTCTTCCTCGCAGGTATGTACCTTGGGAGTTACGCTCGGGTATCGCAGACCGACACCTGGAACACCACCATCAACAGCGGTGGGCGCTATGCCGGACATGAGCCGCCAGACGATATTATTGAGCTGGCACAGCGCGCCCAGGATCTGTTCGGGATGGACTTCACAACAGTCGATGTGGCCGAGACTGAACGCGGCCCTGTTGTGTTTGAAGTATCCGCGTTCGGTGGCTTCAGAGGCGCCAAGGAAGGTGTCGGTATCGATGCCGCCGCACTGTATGCCGACTATGTCATCACGCAGGTAAAATCATGACCGAAGCCATTCACGACCTTCAATCTGCGGTGAGCGGCCTGACCGGCACTATCGAGCCTGGCGCGGAGCCCCTGACCCTGGGGCTTGGTGAGTGCACCCTTCGCCTGCGATCCAACTCAAAGGAATTGATCGATACTCTCCGGCAGTATTTCAGCCATGTTGTCGTGCAAACCGTGGCATCTCCGAATCTGGAAGTAATCGCCATCGAACGCGACAGTCCCGAACTTGGTATCAAATTTATCGACTGGAAACGGGAACCTGGCAAAGTGGGGCGCAAGGACGCCTACTACGACTTGCCACAGGCCCGTTTGGTGAAGAAGGTGCGTACGGGGATGGTGTTCCTGCAGAGCGACAGTCTATGCATCGCCGCCGGTCCCTGCGTAAACTGTGATAATCAGGTCATCAACTTTATTAACGCCCAGTACATGAACTGGCTGCAACAGCGTGACTGGCTGATATGTCACGCCTCCGGTTTGGTGTTCAATGGCCGCACACTCGGCATCGCCGGTTTCTCCGGGGGCGGTAAATCCACGTTAATGTTACACATGCTCGATGACAAACGTGTTTCCTATCTCACCAACGATCGTTTGTTTATCAGTCGTCAGAATGGCCGTATTGATGCAGCCGGGATTCCAAAGCTTCCCCGCATCAATCCGGGGACTATTGTTCACAATCCGACACTGCACCCATTGATTTCGCAACTAGAACGCGAGCAGCTGCTGAAACTACCGGCTGAAGAATTATGGTACCTGGAAGACAAGTACGATGTGCATATCGATCAGATCTACGGAGTTGGTCGGATCGTCCCTGAGGCCCCGTTGAACGCCTTTCTGGTCCTCAACTGGAAGCGGGACAGTGATGCAGCATTGGCCGTTGAGCGTGTGGACCTGGCTGTTCGCCGGGATCTTCTCGGCGCCATCATGAAATCCCCCGGACCTTTCTATCAATATTCCGATGGGAACTTTTTTCAAGACACTACTGAACTTGAGCCATTGTCGTATCTGGATGTTTTAAAAGACATCCCGGTGTATGAGGCCAGTGGCGGAGTTGATTTCGCTGCACTGACCCAAATCTGCTTTCAAGAACTGATGAACTGAGACGCCCACATGACCAAAGAACTATTAATCTTGCGCCATGGTAAATCCGATTGGGGCGTTGACGTCGATGACTTCCACAGGCCACTTAAAGACCGAGGCAAACGAGGCGCTCAACGAATGGGCGTCTATCTCTGGCAAAAAGGCTTGAGACCGGATCTGATTATCGCTTCGCCGGCGGAACGCGCCCTCACCACCGCTGAGAAGTGCTGCAAGGCCATGGGCATAGGCACCGATGTTATTCATACTGTGTCAAACGTCTACGAAGCGGAGGTCGAAGACTTGCTGTCTGTACTCGGCGACTGTCCGCCGGATGCTAAGAGGATAATGCTGGTAGGTCACAACCCCGGTCTTGAATCGCTGTTGATCTACCTGACAGGTAATCACATCACGATACCGAAAGACGGCAAGCTATTGCCGACGGCGACCCTTGCCCATCTCAGCATGCCTGAAGACTGGCATCAACTTAACCGAGGGTGTGGACAGCTGGCTGCCATCACCCGGCCTCACGGATTGCCCGAGAAGTTTCCCTACCCGGCCCCCGATGGCCCGGAAGTACGTGACCGGCCCGCATATTACTACACGCAATCCTCCGTCATCCCCTACAGATTTTCCGGCAGCAAACTGGAAATCCTGGTTATCCTGTCCAGCCAGAAAAAGCACTTCGTGGTTCCCAAGGGGATTAAAGATCCCGGTCTTTCACCACAGGTATCGGCCGCCAAGGAAGCTTTCGAGGAGGCCGGCGTGGAAGGTCGGGTCGGAAATGATCCCGTCGGCACCTACCAAACCAAAAAATGGGGAGCGACCTG
>CAMYOI010000294.1:0-972 GCA_947259955.1 uncultured Gammaproteobacteria bacterium | reverse complement strand
TGCAGGTTACCCGGGTCATACCCGAACAGGAATGGGAAGAAAGCCAACGGGGCCGGCAATGGGTATCTCCTGAGGAAGCCGCAAAGCGCCTGAAACAACCAGAACTTGCCCAGATGGTTGGCGATTTCGCCAAACAGCTGAGCACCTGACCCATGGCATTGATCGCCGCACTCATTCGCCACGGCGACTATTGTCAACTTCCAGGGACACCGAGTGCGCATCAACCCTTTCCATTAAACGAAGCAGGCAAAAGGCACGCTCGGGAATCGGCAACAGATATACAGAGTATGCTCGACCGACTGAATCTGAAGTTGTGCCCGGTCATCGATAGCTCGCAGATGCTGCGGGGCTGGCAGACAGCACGAATCATTGCCGACAATCTGACCTTACCGGGGCTCGAAGTACAGGCGTTCGATGCCCTTGCCGAACGAAGTGTGGGATGTGCCGCAAACTTGTCCGTTAAGACAATCGAATCCGTCGTACACGAAGACCCTCGCTTTCCCGACCCACCGTCTGGGTGGAAATCTGACAGCCACTATCGACTGCCCCTGCAGGGGGCCGAGTCGTTGCTTGGTGCCGGTGAGCGGGTTGCCGCCCACGTCACCGAGAGGATGAGGAAAATGGGTTCTGATATGGCGCGAGATACCTTGAAATTATTCGTCGGACACGGCGCAGCTTTCCGGCATGCGGCGTATCAAATGGGCGTACTCGAATTCGAACAACTCGCAAAACTCAGCATGTTTCACGGGCGCCCGGTTTACATGGAATACAGCCCAGGGCCATCCTGGCGTCACATCGGAGGGGAATGGAAAATCCGAAAGCCCGAAGAAGTATTTACAGACTGACCGCATCCTTGTCTGATTCGATTTCAATGGTAAAAATTTCAAAATCGCCTCCATTTCCTAGAGTCCACGGGCGCCAATGGATTCAACCCACACTACCCGAGGGAGGGGAGCTCTGGTCGCCTGGGGA
>CAMYOI010000293.1 GCA_947259955.1 uncultured Gammaproteobacteria bacterium | reverse complement strand
CCCTTCTCCGTTATGATCACGTCCACCAGTTCGGCCGGTGTGACATCGAATACCGGATTCACCGCATTGACTCCCTTCGGGGCGATCGGCCGACCCGCGATATTGATCACTTCATCAGGGTCGCGGTTTTCGATCGGGATTTGGTCGCCATCCGGTGTCTGCATATCGATGGTGCTGGTCGGGGCGACTACCATGAATCTTACGCCGTGGTACCTGGCGTTGACCGCCAGGGAATAGGTCCCGATCTTGTTGGCTACATCGCCGTTTGCCGCGATACGGTCGGATCCGACGATGACCCAGTCGAACCGTTTCTCTTTCATCAGGTGCGCCGCGGCGGAATCAGGGATCAGCGTCACCGGGATCCCGTCCTTGTTCAGTTCCCACGCGGTCAGACGCGCGCCCTGCAGCCACGGCCGGGTTTCATCGGCATACACCTCGGCGATGCGGCCCTGCCGGTACCCGGAGCGAATCACGCCGAGGGCGGTGCCGTAACCCCCGGTTGCCAGCGCACCGGCGTTGCAATGAGTGAGTACCCGACTGTCTGCTTCCAGGAAAGCCGCTCCCAGATCGCCCATCTTGAGATTGGCATCGATGTCTTCCCGGTGAATCGCCTCGGCCTCGGCGGCCAGCGCTGCTTCAGGATCGTCTCTAACGGCGTTGACTGCCAGCCGCATCCGCTCAATCGCCCATCTCAGGTTGACCGCGGTGGGCCGGGATTCACCGAGCCGCTGCAGATCCGTTTCGATCAGCTGCTTCCAGTTGTCCGGGTCCTGGCTGAAGCGCTTCCTTGCCGCCAGTACAATAGCGTAGGCGGCGGTGACCCCTATGGCCGGCGCACCGCGAACCACCATCGACTTGATCGCGTCGGATGCGGCCGCCACGGATTCGATGTGAAGATAGCTCTCGGTACCCGGGAGCTGCCTTTGATCGAGCAGGAA
Source organism: uncultured Gammaproteobacteria bacterium (assembly GCA_947259955.1). Taxonomy (GTDB): domain Bacteria; phylum Pseudomonadota; class Gammaproteobacteria; order Arenicellales; family JAANXG01; genus JAHEKE01. The sequence continues at coordinate 6,025 of CAMYOI010000293.1, read as the reverse complement.
GAGTTCGCCGTCACGCCACTTGATGGCCTCGACACCGCCAGCATTTTTTTCGTTCATCTCTATTTACCGTCGTGCTTGGGTTGGCGCACAATAACCCTGCCGACTCATTATAGGCACGGAGCCGCTAACTCCCACCCTTAATCATTCATTTACCGTCAAAATCATGCCCGAATACGTCGATACGCTGATCGAGCCGCGCTGGATTGTACCAGTCGAGCCAACGGGCGTGGTCCTTGAAAACCACGCCGTCGTGATTGACAACGGCACCATCGTCGCGATCGAGGACGCGGCGCCGGCAAGGCAACGATACGCCGCGGGAGAACACGTCAAACTCGACACACATATCGTCTTACCTGGTCTGATCAATTCCCATACCCACGCCGCAATGACTCTGTTCAGGGGCCTCGCTGACGACCTGCCGCTAATGGAGTGGCTCAACCAGCACATTTGGCCCTCGGAAGCACACTGGGCGAATGAATCTTTTGTGCAAACCGGTGCGCAGCTCGCCATCGCGGAAATGCTGTCCGGCGGCACGACCTGTTTCAACGATATGTATTTCTTTCCGGACCGTGTGGCCCGGACTGCGCAGGATTGCGGCATACGCGCGGTGGTCGGTTTGATCATGATCGACTTGCCTTTGATCATGATCGACTTGCCCACGGCGTGGGCTCAGAATTCGGAGGAATACATCCGCAAGGGCATCGCCGTCCACGACGAGGCCAGAAACCTGGAGCTGGTCTCGACCTCATTTGCGCCGCACGCGCCCTACACCGTGTCGGACCAGTCCCTCAGGAAAATTCAGACACTTGCCGATGAACTGGGTATCCCCATCCATATGCACGTTCACGAAACCGAGCACGAGATCGAGGAATCGATCAGACTACACAAGATGAGACCGATCGAAAGGTTGAGTCAGCTGGGACTGCTGACACCTCGTCTGATTGGTGTTCATATGACGCAGCTGCTGGATTCCGAGATCGAAGCGCTTGCCGAGGCCGGCGTCAGTGTCGTTCATTGCCCCGAATCCAACCTCAAGCTCGCCAGCGGCCTGTGCCCGCTCAAGTCTTTGGTTGATGCCGGAGTCAATCTTGCTCTCGGCACGGACGGTGCCGCCAGTAACAACGATCTGGACATGATCTGTGAAATGCGAACCGCGGCCCTGCTAGCCAAGGGCACCGCTTCCGATCCCACCGCGGTGCCTGCTAATCAAGCGCTGGCCATGGCGACCATCGACGGTGCTCGCGCGCTCGGACTGGATCACATCATCGGCAGTCTCGTACCCGGCAAGGCCGCCGACCTGATTGCGGTCGATTTTGCCCATCCCGCGACACAGCCGGTGCATGATCCCGTGGTGCAGCTCGTTTACAGCAGTGGCAGGGACCAGGTGTCGGACGTGTGGGTCAACGGAAAGCGCTTGCTGAAAAACAATAGCCACACTGAACTGGATCTGACCGCTCTCTTCGATGAAGTTGCATCGCTCGGTGCCCGGATCTATCGTTATGATCACCAACGTGCCGCGAAACGAACATGACGCCCACAGAACCACAAAACAACGTTGATCCGGAAGAACTGGCCAGGTTCGGCGACCTCGCGTCGCGATGGTGGGACCCCGAAAGCGAGTTCAAGCCGCTCCATGACATCAACCCCCTGCGCGCCGACTACATCAAGCAACGGGTGCAAATCCCCGGAAAGAAGGTCCTGGATGTCGGTTGCGGCGGCGGCCTGCTGACGGAACGGCTGGCGTCGGATGGCGCCGATGTTTCGGGCATAGACTTGAGTGATAAAGCGCTCGCTGTTGCCCGCCTGCATCTCAGGGAAAGCGGACTGCGTGTCAACTACGAAAAGATCAGTGCGGAGGATTATGCACTCCGGCATCCCGGTGAGTTCGATGTCGTGACCTGTCTGGAACTCCTGGAGCATGTTCCGATACCCTCTTCAACCGTTCGGGCTTGCGCCATGTTGACACGTCCCGGGGGCACGCTTTTCTTTTCCACGATCAACCGCAATCCGAAATCCTGGCTGTTCGCCATCGTCGGCGCGGAATACGTCTTGAACCTGCTTCCCAAAGGAACACACAGCTACCGCAAGTTCATCAAGCCGTCGGAACTCGACAGGTGGGCGCGTGCCTCGGGCCTGCAGGCGCAGGAACTGACCGGCATGCACTACAACCCGCTGAGCCGGAGGTATCATCTCGGCCCGGGGGTCGATGTCAACTATATCGGCATGTTCTCGAAATCCGACGCCTGATCGACGGCATGCAGAACAGCACGCAGGCAATTCTTTTCGATCTGGACGGAACGCTTCTCGATACCGGGCGCGACATGGGCGGCGCGCTGAACCGGGTGCTCGAGGAAATGGGTCGGCCTGCTGTCGACTACGACCGAATAAGACCGGTGGTTTCCCAAGGCACCGCCGGGTTGTTCGAGATGAGCCTTGGCGTCACCTCCGCCGACCCTGCTTATGAGGCGCTGCGCGGCAAATTTCTCGACTACTACGAGCGGGACATTTGCTCCCACACGACGTTGTTCGCGGGAATGGAAGACGTCCTTGCACGCCTGGACCAGCGCGAATTGCCCTGGGGCGTGGTAACCAGCAAGCCGGAGTATCTTGCCGTCTCGCTGCTCGATTCCCTGGAGCTGCTGACCAGGGCGGCGTGTGTGGTTGGCGGTGACACGCTGGAGAAACGCAAGCCGCATCCGGCGCCCTTGTTGCATGGTTGTGCGCTGGCCGATCTGAAACCTGAGACCTGTATCTACGTCGGCGACGCGGAGAACGATATCGTAGCGGGTCGGCGAGCCGGCATGAAAACCCTGATAGCTTCATTTGGTTACCTGTCCGCGGCGGACCGCCCCGAGGACTGGGGAGCCGATGGGATCATAGACCATCCCCTGGATATCCTGGAGTGGATATAGCATGCACGGCGAATTCGATGACCGGGTGCGCGAACCCTGCATCAGCGGGTAACTTCGAAAGATCATCCGACATCATGTCGACACAAGCACTGGAACAGCAGTTGTGCCCAACGGGAACTACCTTGTACTACGCCCTGGGTGGTTTGCAGCCGCCGGAACGTCAAGTGTTCATCGGTTTGTTCACTATTCACAATGAAATGAAGAAACTGGTTTTCGCCCAGTCGGACGCCACCATTCTGAAACTGGGATGGTGGCGGCACGAGATAGACAGCCTTTTGTCCGGTTCCCCCGGACATCCGGCCACCATCGCCTTGGCGGGCTGGAATGACGTTGCCATGGCCGGACTGACTTCGTGGATCGACAGCCTGCAACCCCTGTTGGGCACCAGCCAGTTCGAGGACGAGCAGAAGCTCGTCGAATTCTGCGCCACCCTGACCGAACCCTTGTTCCGCGCCTGCGACGCGTGCCTTGGAAACGATCACACTGATCAAGAGATAATTCGCAACTCCGCGGTCGCGTACCTGCTGTTCGGGCTGATTCAGGACCTGGGCGGCTATCTGCGGGCGGGCATTGTACCGGTGCCCGTCTCAGACCTTGACCGACTGGAAATCGCTGCGGACAGTTTGCTGGAACCCGAACCTTCCGCGCTTGAACGACTCGTGCACGCCCAGTGCAGCCGTATTGCCGGACTGCTCAACAGCCAACCCGATCAACGGCATGCCGAGCCCCAGAACGATTACCGCCATATACGGGTCATCAATGCGATTCACATGGCAACCCTGCATCAGATTCGTCTGAGCGGTCGCGACGTGGTTAACAATCGAATAGACCTCACTCCCCTGAGGAAGGCCTGGATAGCATGGAACATCATGCGAAAATACTAATGGTGAGAAATGATGGATAGACTCCTGGACTATGCCCCTCCCGCCACGTTACTGCACGACAAACGCATACTGGTGACCGGTGCCGCGAACGGCATCGGTCGTGCGGTGGCGCGCAGTTTCGCAGGCCATGGGGCATCCCTCGTCCTGCTGGACAAGAAGACGCGCGGGCTCGAAACACTGTACGACGAAATCACCGGCGCCGGCGACCCGGAACCGGTGTTGACCGTCCAGGACCTGATGCAGCTCGACCACGAACGAGCGATGCAGATCAGTGCCGGAATCGAACATGACCTCGGCGGCCTGGACGGGCTGCTGCACAACGCCGGGGAGCTGACCGCACTCACCCCTTTGCACAGCCTGGATGAGGATTCATGGCGGCGAACCTTTCAGGTCAATTTACAGGCACCCTGGATCCTCACCCAATCGCTGCTTCCTCTACTCAGGCGATCCGAGTCTGCATCGGTACTTTTCACATCCGCAAGCCCCGGCCGGCGGGGTGAGGCTTACTGGGGGGCCTACGCCGTTGCCTATGGCGGCGTCGAAATACTTGCCCAGACCTGGGCGGACGAGCTCGAGGAGAATACCGCGATCCGCGTCAACACCATCGACCCGGGCCCCGTGAACACCGCGATGAGGAGAATGTCCTTCCCCGGAGAGGTCAAGGGAACGGCCAGATTACCGGAAGACATCACCGCCGCTTACCTCTATCTCATGGGCGACGACAGCAGAGGAATTCGTGGCCAGGCGCTGACTATCTGAGTCCCGGCCCGTATCGAATTCCAGCCGCTCCCGCTTCCTGGTCGTGACGTCGGCGGTGGCCGCCGCCGCGAACAATCCAACTGGTCCCTCGCCCAGGACCGCCGCGCTCGAATCCGACAGCGGACGGAAGTCTTTTACAGGCTGATAGATTTTGCAAGTTGAGGTTAGAAACAGGTGTTCTGATAATAGTGGTTCTTTGTGCTGCAGCGACTGATACGCAGTTCGACTGGAGTTTTATCTAACGTCAATGCAACCCGCTCGATTTCGAGCAGTGGCGTACCGACTTCCACATTCAGTAACGTTGCATCATGCTTTGTGGCGGAAACTGCCCGCAGTTTCTCATCAGCGCTATGGATGGTTATTCCATATTGCTTTTCATAGAGTTCATAAAGCGTATTTGGCAGATTGTAATCGCCGCCCTCGCCCAGACTGCTGAAAAGCGATTCCGGCAAGGTAATAGTTTCGAGCATCGTTGGAGTCGCTGAAAACTTCCGCACACGTTCGATTCTTATTATATTGGTCTTGGCTGCTAACTGTAGTTTCGAGGCTTCCATTCGTGATGCCTGTTTCCTGCGACAGTGCAATACACGACTGTCGGGTATCACTTTATGGCCCCTATTATCTGTAATGTGGAAGAAATGAAAAAGGGTTCTATCGGGGTCATGGTTCGAAACAAAGGTTCCACGGCCCTGTTTGCGTGTTAGTACGTTATTTTCTACTAGCCCGGTGATCGCTTTTCGCACGGTACCCTGACTAACCCCCAATTCCTGTGCAAGCTGAAGCTCACTGGGGATAATAGAACCTGGTAGCCACTCTTTTCCGCTGATCTTCGCGGTCAGGAGCTCTTTTATTTGTATGTAAAGCGGAACAGCACCATTTCCAATTGTAAGCATTAAAACTCCGACGCTCGTCTAAAAAATACAATGTGCTCTGACCGGACAGGATAATTATGTCGGTCGGGAGAATATATAGGTTAATTATGATACCTTATGTCTTATATAAGACTGTAGCGAATTATTAGTAAACACCTGAATTATTTCTTAGTTAAATGTTCTCAAACTACGATGCAAATATAATAACACCGCTAAATAACAATAACTTACGTGAGTTGATGTCGGGTTGACCAGATAGTTAGAGATCTTATATAAGACTATTTGACTATCAGATCTAACCTATGTAGGATTTTTTGCCAGGTATTGTTTTCGAATAATTATTAACACACCTGGAGAAGCAGATGATTGATTTCGTGGTACATGACGAAGGGGATAGTGTTGGCGTTGTCGTGGTCGAGGGCGTAAAGGCCGGAGATGAAATTACGGGTTGGGTAATGGATCAGGACAAGGATATAAAATTCAAGGCAACCAGCGATATACCTATCGGGCACAAGCTAGCGATTAAGGCGATGAAAGCAGGCGAAACCGTGATCAAGTACGGCACGGATATTGGCAAGGTCGTGGCTGATATTGGAAC
>CAMYOI010000292.1 GCA_947259955.1 uncultured Gammaproteobacteria bacterium | reverse complement strand
CCCGTCATTGCGAGCGTAGCGAAGCAATCCAGTGAAACAAATTGTTTTAATTCGGCGCTGGATTGCCGGGTCCTGCCACGCTTCGCTCGCAGCTTCGGCGCGCTCCTCGCAATGACTCAAGCTTTTTCTGGACAGGAACTCATTAAGCTACGACCTGGAAAGAATGACTGGTCCAATGCGCGGCACGGTCGAAAAACCGAACGTCAGAGTGCTGGATCACCGGATCTTCATCGAAAGCGATGAATTCGACGGCACCAGGGCATTCTGCCGCCGGTGGCTGCGAATATCCCGTGGTACGCAAATTTCCAAAGCGCCAAATCGAGCTTGCGAAATGGCCGAAACGCATTATTATTTTCAATAGGTTATTAACATTGATCGGGGGAAGGGTGTGAAAACGACGATTTTTGGAAGCGGCTATGTGGGTTTGGTAACCGGTGCCTGTCTGGCGGAGGTGGGCAACGAAGTAATGTGCATGGATGTGGATGCGTCAAAGATAGAACAACTGAAAAACGGCCAGATCCCGATCTACGAGCCCGATTTGGAAAAACTGGTGAGCAAAAATATTGCAGCCGGGCGATTAATGTTCACCACTGACCCCCAGGAAGCGGTAGAGCACGGACTGTTCCAATTCATCGCCGTCGGAACGCCTCCGGATGAGGACGGCTCCGCGGATTTGCAGTACGTGCTCGGGGTGGCGAATACCATTGGCGAGTTCATGCCGGATTATCGCGTCGTGGTCGATAAATCAACCGTGCCGGTCGGCACGGCGGACAAGGTCAGGTCCGCGATCAGCGAAGTATTGAAAAAACGGGGTGTCCCGATCGGAATTCGACGTGGTGTCCAATCCCGAGTTTCTCAAGGAGGGAGCGGCCATTGATGATTTCATGAAACCCGATCGTATCGTGGTCGGCACCGACAATCCGCGGACCACGGAGCTCTTGCGGGTCATATACGGCCCCTTCAACAGGCACCGCGACCGCCTGATCGCTATGGATATCCGCTCGGCGGAACTGACCAAATATGCCGCCAACGCCATGCTCGCGACCAAGATCAGCTTCATGAATGAACTGGCGAACCTGGCGGAGCGCGTTGGCGCCGACATCGAGCAGGTGCGCCACGGCATCGGTTCGGACACGCGTATTGGATATTCTTTCGTCTATCCGGGATGCGGTTACGGTGGATCGTGTTTTCCGAAGGATGTATCCGCGCTGGAGCGCACTGCCCGGGAGGTCGGCTCCGACGCAAAACTGCTGCGCTCGGTTCAGGACGTCAACGACCATCAGAAACGAATATTAGTGGACAAGATCAACCACCATTTTGAAGGAAACCTCGAAGGTCGGACTATCGCCATCTGGGGACTGGCCTTCAAGCCCAACACGGATGACATGCGCGAGGCACCGAGCCGCGTACTCATGGAGGCGCTGTGGGAGGCCGGCGCCAAGGTTCGGGCATATGATCCGGCGGCGCGTGAAGAGGCCATACGTATCTTTGGAGAGCGAGCCGATTTACACCTGGCTGAAACGCCGGAGGCCGCGCTACAGGGCGCTGACGCCCTGGCGTTGGTGACGGAGTGGCGTGTCTTTCAGAGTCCGGATTTCGAAGAGGTCAAGCGGCTGCTGCGTGAACCGGTGATCTTCGATGGCCGCAATATTTACGACCCGGATTTTCTTGCCGGCAAGGGCTTTAGCTATTACGGCATCGGGCGGGGGACCTCAACGGCCGATAGCGCCGCCAATAACGACGACATTGCGCCGCCCATGTACGTTTACGGTGTACAGTAAAGGCCGCGTTCAAGGGGAGGCGTCTGCTGAGTCATCAGTTCTTCCGGCTGCAGCGCTTTGCCGGTACTTGATTGGACAGTCCGTTGCGGACCAACCGGTCATGCAGGAGCTCAAGAATAATACTTGATCGCTGTTGCCGCAATTTCGGCCTCTTGGTAACAACGTCATTGGAGGCATCGTATTTGCGCAATTGGCGACGCCCTGGCGGCGAACGATGCCGGAAGACCGAATCCTCAAAAAGCCGCTCCTGTCCCGACGGTGTGGTCGATTTGCTTTAGTGCGAATGTGGTCCACGATGAGTTTGGTGGCGCTATAATCGGCGAAACGGCAGCGACGAATCTCGACGTGGTGGTATGAAAAAAGGCAAACCGTCGGCCTGCGGAACCGTCGGCTCGATATTGTTCTTGATGTCAGCGGCCGCGCCGGCCGCGGACATCTCTTGTTACACCGTGCAGCTGACCGCAATGCTGGTTGAGCGGCAGGCGTCCGACTTCCTGCGCGAACAGCAGCTCGAAGACCGTTGTCAGGTGGTATCCGTACCGGGAAATTACACTGTACGATGCTCTCCCGAGCGGAGTTATTTGCTCGCGATGAGGCACCTGGAAGGCTTCCGGGAGGCGTACCCCTCTGCGTACGTGAACGTCACGAAACGATATTTCATGGAACAGTCATTCGTCATACCGGACGGCGATCACTCGACCTGTGCTGCTGACCTGGATGAATTCGATACCGTGCTGTTCCCCGATTCGTTCATAGCAATTGAGTCGGCAACAGATGGCTCTATATCCAATATCCTTGGACGAATAGAAAATGTCCGCGATAAGTACCTTACAAAACTCAACGAACGTGGCAGCTTCAAGGGGTTCTACTTTCGATCACAGTTTGAACGCGATACGGACAATGGCGATGAACGGGAATTCTTGGCGCTGGAGTGGGAGCTGTTCGACGAAGGTTGGCGCGAATCCAAGAAACAGCTCGATGAGAAGCGGGTTGAAACGAAGCTTCAGTATCTGCAACTGCTGAGGGATATGCATGAGCGCAACCTGCATGAGACGCTATTTCGATTCCAAGGCGTGTCGAATTCAACACGGTTCTACCAAGCCAAGAAAAAATTCAAGACTTTGAAGAACCTGTTGGCCAAGTACGAAGCTCAGCTCGAGCAGGGCTATGTGACGCAAGCCGAATTCGAGAATATGCGTTATAAATATGAAAGGGCGCAGCACGACGTGCATCACTATTCGGGGCTCGATCGAAGACGCATGCGTCCGCGAGATTTCGACATCGTCAATACAATCGAATATGTCTCTCTCGCCTCCTTTGATTCCCTGACTGACAAAGCGGTTGATAACTCTTACGATTTACGGATTCAGGAATTGTTCATTAGCCGAAGTGAATCTTTCCCCGAATGGCTCGATAACCTTTCGCTGCGGCTGTACGTGGGAACGGAGCGGGAATTTGGCACGGACGAGTTGACCAATATCGTCGGCATCCGGGCGCGAATACCGATCGGGTCCAATCACGGGCGACAAGAGTTGATTGATATTGAACAATCCGCGTATCGAGATCAGCAGCAGGCGATCATTGTTCGCATCGAACAAAAGATAAACCGTCTCTCTGAGTTATTCCAGTTTCACCAGAAGAGGATCAAGACCGCCGCCAGCGAGTATCGGCTGCTGGAAAGGCACCGCAATCTTCAACGGGAGTACCGTGAGCATCCCCTGCCTGCATTACCCGCAGTGCCGGATAAAGCGATCGATGGTTTAACCATGGATCTGCTGGCCAAGGAGGAGGATATCCTGTTGGCGCGCCTCGATGCCTACGAGGTCCTGCTGCAGCTGGAGGCGCTTGTCATCCCCGATGTCTTGAGCGAGCTAGTCGTCAACTAGTATTACGTTTTCACCATCCGGCGGCGCCCAACGGGCGTCGGATGGCGTTCGTACGATCCCCGACCACGGGTGGCCTGCCGGGATGTCGAAGTCAATGTCCCGAACGATGTTGTGATGCGTATACCCGCCGTGCAGATTCACGTCCACACCGGTCCTGATATTCTGCAGCGTATTGAAGGCCGAGCTCCACTGCAGGACGATGTGCCGGATGTGGTTGACCTCGCTGTCTGTAAAGCGGCTGTGGAATGTTCGGGACAGTTTCACATAGCCGTGGCCCTGTTTGCCCTTGTTCCACGCCCCGTTGATCACCAGCTCCCGGACGCGACACGCGTAGACGTTATCGAAGGCCAGCGGGTGACGGCCGCTGTGAAGGATGTGCAGGTCCTCGATCAGGCAGCGTTCCACCCATTGGCCGCTAATTGCGTCGACGGCGTAGTCGGGGTGTGAGTTTTCGTATTCGAAATGCACCTCGGCCGGCGTCGCGCCGGGGACGCGCTGTTCAAGAGCGAATCCCTTGAGCTGAATTTGCGTGACTGGAATCACTTCGAGCACGCGCGTAGCAGCACTCTCCAAGGACAAGCCCAAGGGATGGCGTGTGACAACCTTGTCTCCCTGAACGTGCTCGACCTCGACCAATACCTTCCTGAGATACGGGTACTTTTTGTTCCACTGCTTGCTGTTGAGCGCCTTCAGAAAACGCGTGTCATTCGGCATTTCCAGTAACAAGAGATCGCCGCGGCGGATGTCTTTGGTGTGCGACAGGTAAAGGTCGCGATCGCCGGGACGGGCGTCCCTTATTAGCGTACCTACACGATCTCCCAATCTGCCGTGAAAAGAAATAACCGCTTCCGCCGGCCGCCTGAGGTGCGAGACGATATGCGTTTCCCGCGGCCCGCGCCCGTGCAGGCTGATGTGGCTTTTCAGGCGGATCGGTTTGTAGAAATCCAATTTTCCGCGCGGCAAACGTATCACCGTATTCTCCCCGTCCGGCAAGCGGTCGATGATGTCCTGCAGCGCGAGCGCGTCATCTCGATCATCGTCAGGCGTGACGCCGTAGAATTGCGCTTCAACGACCGCCTCACGATCGGACTGGTTGAAGAACGCGAGGTCCGGCATGGAAACGGCGCCCTGGGCCAGCAGCAGGGCGAAAAAGAACACTGAATAGGAAAAATACATCAGGTACGAAGGCAGCCATCGTACCAGCGGATGATCGATCATCACCACGTTGTCGTCGCTGTTTTGTTTGGCGCCGCCTTTCGACCATTTTTGATCGGAAAGATTGAAGTACGCTCGTATTTTGACGATGGCGCCAAACCATTGACTGTACAGCATCAACGGGATAGTCAGCATGCTCACCGGGTGGCCGCGAGCCGCGACCACGAACATTTGAATGACCCGCACCCCAAACACCCAGGCAAAGTAGAACGGAAGGTAAATGAAGGAGCTGAATATGGACAGTATTACCGCGCCGGTGATCCCAACCAGGGAGGTCCACATGGAGAGCCTCTGATCGAGGATGGCGATCCAGGTAAATAGACCGGTCGTGCGCCAGCCTAAAGCGAGCGCCCGGTCATTATTGCGCAGCGTATTGCCATACCAACGATAGGGCAACGAAGAACTGACCGACAGGAAATTAGCATCGCGGCTCTCCAGGGAGTACGTGGTGACGTCAGGAATGTAAAGCATCTTCCATTTGTTTTTCAAAAGGTAAAACCACGACGATTTATCGTCGCCCATGAGAAACTTGAACTTGCCGTGCCGCCAATGCGTGATGACGTCCGTTTCAAGCTGCTTGATGAATTCCTCCTTGACTACCGTGGAGGTTCGAAACATCGAGAAGCGACCGGTCAGCGTGAGAACTTTGTTGGATAGCGAGTGGGACTGAAACAGCACGTGGCGCTGGCCGAATTTCAGGTTGAACCACTCCTTGTACCAATTGGAGTGCGTGTTGATGTAGGCAACTTCATTGGTGGTCAGCGCGCCCAGATCTTGGAATGCCGTAAAGAAAGGAATTGTCTTCTCGAGGGTGTGGCTTTCCAAATAGCTGTCGCCATCCATGAAAACGGTGATGCTGTTGGGTTCCTCCTCGTACCGTCTGGCGACCGCGCGCAGCGCGTGACCCATGGCGATTCGTTTGCCCTGGGATTGGCGCTGCAGTATCAGTTCCACATTGTCGCGAATGGGATGCGCCTCGAATGTCGCGGCAATAATTGCATCGTCCTGATCGGATCCTGTGGATACGATCAGGGTCGCCCGGCACGGTAGGCTGGATAAATTCGAGAATATCGACTGGAACGTTTCGATTGATACCCAGGGCTCTTCCTTGAAGGAAGGTATCACGAAGAAAATGTGCGCTGGATATTTGCTCTGTTCGGGAATACCGGCCACGATTCTTTTGAGTTTAGGGTAGTAAAACAGGCCGTATATCGTCGAACGAACATAGTGGGTCAACTGCCATCCGTAACGCCACAGCGCGAATGCCCCAAGGACGACAAACGTCTCGTTCTTCACATAATAGAAATACGGCCACATGGAATAGCCGATAC
>CAMYOI010000291.1 GCA_947259955.1 uncultured Gammaproteobacteria bacterium | reverse complement strand
CAGACCCTGGACGTATTTGCCGTGGACGCGGAAGCGATACGCCGTTTTGTGATGAACTGATGAATTAGGGGATGCTGGCTAGAAACGCGGACTAACTGCTCTCGCCACCGGTGCTCTTGACCCTGAATTCGTAAATCAATGAACGTGCCTTGCCGCCGACCGTGACGTCGTGTTGTACATAGCGAAGCGCGGCGATGGCTTCATCGTAGCGTCTTTGGGCGGCATAGGCATTGGCCAGCCCGATGTGATATCCGGATACTGACGGCTGGGACCGGGTCAGCCATTGGTAGAATTCGGTTACGGCCAGCACGTCGTTGCCTTCACGAAGACCCTGCACGTATTCGCCAATGACGGTGTTGGCCTGGGTCAGAATCAGGTCGGATACACTTCGCCTGTGTTCACTGATCCGGGCCCGCTGAAATGACTCGATCGCGTTCAGGTGCCGTCCCTCGTTGCGATACACTCGGGCCTGCAGGATCAAAGCCTCGACGTCGGTGTAGTACACCGCCAGGTAGGCTTCGAGCAGTGCGGCTGCAAGATCGTATTTACCTGCCTGATTGAGACTGGACGCGTAGTCCAGAAGTTCGACCCGATAGGTCTTGCTGAAATCCAGGTCGTGGTTGGTATAGATCCAGTCATAGTGTGCTATCGCAGCATCGAATTCGTTGTTGCCCAGCAAATGAATGAATGAATCTCGCTCGTCCAACTGGGCCACGTCAGCCATTGGCGCCTTCGAATCGGTCTTGATGCTTATTGTCCGTGTCAGCGCGGAATTGCTCGAGTGGTCGTCGGAGAGGGCCGCGGCAACGCGGTCCACATTGGGTTCGTGAGTTGATGATATTCCGGAATCAGTTAGCGTGGGGGAGCAAACGAGCAGGCCGGCGCACAACACTGCGGCCGCAAGCGATGAGGTGCGTTTGTCTGGATTCAAAAAACGCACCGGTCGATAGCGCCCACTGACTTCTAACCGGGAACAATGGACCATCGCACACCCGTTTGACGGTAACCGGAGTGAATTATATCACTTTTGCGATTGGGCCCCCAATTGCGGTTAAATGCACGGTTAATCGGGAAACAGGGGGGGTTGGGGGTGGCTTCGCGCCTGATATAACGCAGGCGCGAAGCGGGTTTTCTATTGGAGTGAAAGCACCCAAATGACGAGGGTTTTGGCGTCTTCCTCGCTGAGCATAGGATTGGGGGGCATGGGCACGGCACCCCAGGTTCCGGACCCGCCCTTGATCACTTTTTCCGTGAGCGCGTCCACCGCGGCGTCATCGCCTTGATATTTCGCCGCCACTTCCTTGAAAGCGGGGCCGAGGATTTTATTGTCCAGCGAGTGACAGGCTAGACAGTTTTTGCTTTTAGCCAGATCTTCACTTGCGATCCCCGCAACTGGCAGTGCGCACAGTGCAATCACCAACAGCGGCAAAGCGGTTCGTTTCATTGTTACTCCTAGGTTCGTTGAAGAAATCGTAGTTGCGTGATTAGGATGTCCGACGTCGATTCGACGGGAGCCTTACAGCCCTGCTTTCAGATGAGCCGCAATTCAACACTGATTCTTGTCCCCCGCCCTTGATTAAAGTCAATGAGACATAAGAAGGCGGTGTAGATAATTGCCGGTCAGTGCAAATCCCGCTCAAGAGGAGGATATCAACATGCGCGCCGATACACTCAAGCCTGTCCTGGCGTTACTTGCCACGGTGTTCTTTTTCTGCGTATTCTCGATCAACACCAATGCCCAGACGGCGAAGAAAGGTGTGGGTGAAACCGAATTGCGTTACGAAGGCGCGCCTTCGGGCATCAGTCCCGAGTCCACCAAAGATATGGTCGATTCCGATGGCCCGCCGATGTCGCTCTCCGAATTTTCCCACAGTAAAAAGATTTTCTTCGAACGATGCGCCGGTTGCCACGGCGTTCTGCGCAAGGGTGCGACCGGGAAGCCGCTCACCACGGACATCACCCGGGAGAGAGGGAGCGAGTACCTGAAGGTATTTATTACCTACGGTTCGCCGGCGGGCATGCCCAACTGGGGTTCGTCCGGGGAAATGACGGCGGAAGAAGTCGACTTGATGGCCCGCTATCTGCAGCACGAACCGCCCCTGCCGCCTGAGTGGGGTCTCGAAGAGATGCGCGGGACATGGCAGGTCGTAGTCAAACCGGAAGACCGGCCCGCCAAAAAGATGAACGACTACAACATCGAGAACGTGTTTTCGGTGACGCTGCGCGACTCGGGTCAGGTGGCGCTCATCGACGGTGATTCCAAGGAAATAATCGGCATCGTCGACACCGGTTACGCGGTGCACATCTCGCGGCTGTCCGCCTCTGGACGATATGTCTACACTATCGGCCGGGACGCGCTGATCAATCAGATCGATATGTGGATGGAAAAACCCGACACCGTGGCCAAAATCAAAGTCGGCATGGAGGCCCGGTCGGTCGAGATCTCCAAATTCAAGGGCTTCGAGGACAAGTTCGCGATTGCCGGCACCTACTGGCCGCCCCAGTTCGTGATCATGGATGGTGATACCCTGGAACCACTCAAGATCGTGTCCACCCGCGGCATGACCGTGGACACCCAGGAGTACCACCCCGAGCCGCGTGTTGCGGCGATCGTCGCGTCGCACGAACATCCCGAATTCATCGTCAACGTCAAAGAGACCGGTAAGATACTGCTGGTCAATTACGAAGACATTAACAACCTCCAGGTAACGACCATTGGCGCCGCGCGTTTCCTGCACGACGGCGGATGGGACTCGACCAAGCGGTATTTCCTGACCGCGGCGAACAAATCGGACATAATCGCCGTAGTGGATGCCAAGGAGCAGCGTCTGGAGAAACTCATCGATGTCGATAAAATCCCCCACCCCGGCCGCGGCGCCAACATCGTCGATCCCGAGCACGGTCCGGTGTGGGTCACCAGCGCGCTCGGCAATGAAAAGATCACCTATATTGGCACCGATCCGGTTAACAATCCGGACAAGGCATGGAGCGTGGTGCGGGTGCTGAAGGGTCAAGGTGGCGGCTCGCTATTCGTCAAGTCCCACCCCAACTCCAAGAACCTGTGGGTCGATACGCCGCTCCATCCGGACGCCAGTGTCAGCCAGTCTATCGCGGTGTTCAATATCGACGATCCCGATGCCGGCTACGAAGTGCTTCCAATTGCCGAGTGGGCCAATGTCGGAGATGGACCAAAGCGTGTCGTCCAGCCGGAGTACAACAAGGCCGGGGACGAGGTCTGGTTTTCCGTGTGGAACGGCAAGGAGCAGCGCTCCGCGCTGGTCGTGGTCGACGACAAGACGCGGAAACTGAAGAAGGTGATAGATGATGAACGATTGATAACCCCCACGGGCAAGTTCAACGTCTACAACACCGGTCACGACGTCTACTGAAGCGAGTTGGAGTGTGCACGGGCAACCTGACCGATCATCCTGCCGGTTTCCGGCCCGAAGGTCCTGCGTCTATCTGGTAGGCGCAGGGCCGGGGGACCCGGGGCTGCTCACGGTAAAGGCGCTGTGTTTGATCAATCGAGCCGACGTCGTGGTATACGACCGACTGGTATCCGATGACGTGATGCGGATGGTGCCGGCCGGCGTATCGCGCATTTTTGCCGGTAAGGAAACCGGCAATCACCCCGTGCCCCAGCATGAGATCAACGATACGCTCGTCCGGCTGGCGCGTGCGGGAAGGAAAGTGGTGCGGCTGAAAGGCGGAGACCCTTTCGTGTTCGGCCGGGGCGCCGAGGAAGCTCTATACCTTGCTGAACGGGGTATCGATTTCGAGATCGTACCCGGCATTACGTCGGCTACGGCCTGCACGTCCTATGCCGGAATCCCGTTGACTCACCGGGATTACGCCCAGAGCGTGATCTTTATCACCGGACACGGTCGAAAAGGAAAACTCCTGGAAAAGGAGATCGCGAGGCAGTACGGTGGTAACCGGAATGCCACCCTGGTGGTATTCATGGGCGTGGGGCGGCTGCGCCAGATTATGGCTGCGCTCATCGAAGGCGGCATGAGTCGCGATACGCCGGTGGCACTGATAGAGCGCGGCACAACGGCAGATCAAAGGCGTGTTCTGACCGCGGTGGGGCGGGCATCTATCGACGCCGTCGAAGCGGAATTGGCGGCACCGGCGCTGATCGTCATCGGCAAGGTGGTCGAACTGGCCGGGAGACTGGATTGGTTCGTACCGGCTCCCCGATACGATGAAGAGTGCGCGCAATCAGGAAGCTGAATGATCAGAACGGTGATTGCGCTGTTCGTGCCGATGTTGGCCGGGCTCGCGGCCGACGCGCTCTGGGCATCGAGCGAGCTGACGGATGAACGAATTCGCCAGCTCAATCATATGCTCATCCACGATTGTGGATCTTGCCATGGGCTGACCCTCAACGGTGGTTTGGGGCCGGCTTTGACTCCCGCCGCGATGCAGGGTAAGCCGACGGAAACCATTCGGCAAACGATCGTGAATGGACGCAAAGGCACGCCCATGCCGCCCTTTGGCAGCATGTTGTCCGGTCAGGAAATCGACTGGCTCGTTGACGCCATCAAAGACGGAATAATCCGTGGTGATTGACTCAAAAAGAGTCGTGCGTTTGGTGACGTGCATGATATGCCTGTTCGTCGTTGCATGCACGACCTATCGAGGCACCGGAGATATGGGTCTGGTGGTGGAACGGGAGCGGGGCCGGATCCATGTCGTAGAACACAGTACCAACACGCGCCTGGCCACCGTTTCAGGGATGGGGGATCTGTCTCATGCCTCCGCGGTGTATTCCCGCGATCAGCGCTACGCGTTCGTATTTGGCCGGGACGGGGGCTTGACCAAAGTCGATCTGCTCCGCGGAAGAATCGTGAAACGGGTCGTGCAGGCGGGTAACAGCATTGGCGGGGCCGTCTCCCAGGACGGCACGGTGGTCGCGGTATCGAATTATGAACCCGGCGGCGTCCGGCTATTCGATGCCCAGACCCTGGATATGATCATGGACATTCCGGCAGCGGCCGCCGACGGTTCGCTTTCCAAAGTGGTCGGCCTGGTTTCAACCCTTAAAATTCGAGTCCGCCGTCACGAGCGGCGTCCGCAAGCGCTTTGATACGCCCATGATATTTAAAACCGGAACGATCAAATGCTACCTTCTCAATTCCCGCAGCCTTGGCGCGCTCAGCGATCAAAGTGCCAACTTTACCGGCCGCTTCTACATTGCCGGACTTTTCGGCGAGGACGGCCTCGCGCTGCTCGATTTATGGCATCCCGATAGAGGGGTGAGGCGCATCATGGATAATTACGGACGCGGTGACGAAAAACTGCCGGTGTACAAAATGCCGCACCTCGAGGGGTGGGCCATGTCCGGGCAGTTGGCATTCGTCCCCGCCGTCGGGCGGCACGAGGTGTTAGTGATAGACAGCAAGGATTGGACGGAGAAGGGGCGCATCCCCGTGCACGGTCAGCCCGTGTTTGTCATGGCGCAACCCGCCGGCCGCCAGGTGTGGGTAAATTTTGCCCTGCCAGATAACGACACGGTTCAGATCATTGATACCGAGTCCCTCGAGATTGCCCACACCCTGCGGCCGGGTCCGGCCGTGCTGCATATGGAATTTACGCCGCGGGGGGAGCGTGTCTGGCTCTCGGTAAGGGACGATGACCGGGTGGCGGTGTATGACACCAACAGCTTCGAGCGGGTAGCGCAGCTCGACGTCCACAAGCCAAGCGGCATATTTTTCAGCAGCAGGGCGACCCGGATCGGCCTATGATGTTGAACCATCTTGAATGCGAACTGTTGAATAACTATCAGCGCGACTTTCCGCTGACGCCGCGGCCGTTCGCGGCCCTGGCCCGGGAACTGGGCACCGTGGAAAGCACCGTTATAGCGCTGCTGAGGCGGTTCGCACGCTCGGGAGTCGTAAGCCGAGTGGGGCCCGTGTTCCGGCCCAATACGGTTGGGGTCAGCACCCTGGCGGCAGCGTCCGTGCCGGAACGTAATCTGATCGCCACCGCTGACTGTGTCAATTCCTTTGCTGAGGTCAATCACAACTACGAACGTGAGCATCATTTAAACCTCTGGTTCGTGATCAATACGGCCACGCGTGAACGACTCGATGCGGTGCTGTGCGAAATCGAGCGTCGGACCGGGCATCAAGTCATATCACTCCCGCTGATTCGGGACTACTACATCGACCTCGGCTTCGAACTGGATTTCGGCAACGGGCGGCGGCCCGGGCACAAGATGAATTCAGCGAAGTCCAAAGCGTGTATGTCCAGAAAGAGTGAATGGCGTGGATGCGGCGATTTGATTGCCGCGCTCCAGGCGGGTTTGCCGCTGCAGCACAAACCCTATGCCGCGGTAGCGGAGCGCGCCGGCCTCACCGAAGAAGCCCTGATCGCACTCATCGGCAACATGCAGAACGCCGGAGTGATTAAACGTTTTGGTGTGGTTGTGCGTCATCATGAACTGGGCTACCGCGCCAATGCCATGTGCGTGTGGGATGTGGCGGATGAACGAGTCGATGAGCTGGGAGAGCGCATGGCAAACCTGCCATTCGTAAACCTGTGCTATCGTCGCGAGCGGTGCTCTCCTGCTTGGCCGTACAATCTGTTCTGCATGGTTCACGGCAAAGAACGGGATCGGGTGCTGGGGCGGGTGGAACAGCTGAATCGGGATTTACGGCTGCTGGAGCTGCCCCGGGCCGTGCTGTTCAGCGCGCGAAGGTTCAAACAACGGGGAGCCCATTATCGCGTGGACGAATCGATAGACGACGAACCTACGGCTCATGGATGACCTGGATCGTCGCATCATCAACAATTTGCAGGGCGGCTTTCCGTTGGACGATCGCCCTTATCAGGTAGCGGCCGCCCGTTTGGGTGCCAGCGAGGAGCGGCTGATTAAACGAGTGCGAGCCATGCTTGCCGATGGGCGGTTGTCGAGATTCGGCCCGTTGTACAATGTGGAGATGATGGGTGGCAGCTTCTCGCTGTGTGCCATGAGCGTGCCGGTCGAACGCTTCGAGGAGGTGGCCGAGCAGGTAAATTCCCTGCCGCAGGTAGCCCACAATTACGAGCGGGACCACCATTTCAACATGTGGTTCGTACTGGCGACGGAGTCGATGGATGGAATTACCGAGGCCGTGGCTGAACTGTCGAGAATTACCGGACTCCCGGTTTACGAGTTTCCGAAGCTCGACGAGTACTATGTCGGATTGCGTTTCAATGTGTAGCCCGCATTTCTCACCAGGCGGCTTTAAATGCTTGCTAAGGACTTACAATGCTAAGGAATATAGTATTTACTGAAACACAGTCTGCTTCGACAACGCCTATCGCGGCGAGCGCGCCGCTCCTACGCTATTGGTGCGATACCAAGTTTATCCTGTAGGAGGCGCGTCTCGCGCCGATTCGGTCACGCGCTGTTGTCGCCAATTCAAGTGGTGACGTATCGAATTCAATGAAGAGTTTGACAGAACTCGATCGCCGGATTGTACTCGCCACCCAGTGTGGTCTGCCGCTAACGCCGAGGCCTTACGAAGTTCTTGCCGAGCAGTTGGGTGTGGACGCCGATCTGATACGACAGCGCATGCAGCACATGCTCGATCGTGGTGCGATAAGACGGATCGGCGTTGTGCCCAACCATTACAAGCTCGGCTTTCGCGCCAACGGAATGTCGGTATGGGATGTGGATGACGACAAAGTCGCGTACCTTGGCCAGCGTATCGGCGGTCTGGATTTCGTCAGCCATGCCTATCGTCGTCCGCGCCGTTTGCCCGAGTGGCCGTATAACCTGTTCGCTATGGTCCACGGCAAGACCCGCGACGAAGTAGCAGGCAAGGTAGAGTTGATTGCCGGGATCCTCGGTGACGCGCAGCGTCAACATGAGGTGTTGTTCAGCACTCGGGTTCTGAAAAAAACCGGTCTGCGACTGCTTGAACAGGCGGTGGAGACCTCGAGAAAATCAGAGGTGGCTTGAATGTTCCGAATTTCCCAGTACATGAATGAGGTGAAGGCGCCGACGCCGGTCAAAGCCCCCCGGCAGCCGAAGGGGCCGGTGGTTATCTGGAATCTGATACGGCGCTGTAATCTGACATGTAAACACTGCTATTCCATATCCGCTGACATCGACTTTCCCGGCGAACTCGACACGTCGCAGGTAATGTCCGTCATGGAGGACCTCAGATCGTATGGTGTTCCGGTATTGATATTGTCCGGGGGTGAGCCTCTGCTGCGGCATGATATCTTCGAAGTCTCCAGGCAGGCCAAAAATATGGGGTTTTACGTTGGTCTGTCGACCAATGGGACTTTGATTACAAATGACAATATCGAGCAAATCGCGAATATCGGCTACGATTATGTGGGTGTCAGCCTGGACGGCACGCGGGAGACCCATGATCATTTCCGCCAGAAAGCGGGGGCTTACGATCAGTCATTCACGGGTATTCGATCGTGCCTCGATCACGGCATCAAGGTTGGCATGCGATTCTCCATAACTCGGGACAATGCATGCGAACTTCCTCACATGCTAAAGATCATGGAAGAAGAGGGTGTAGACAAATTCTATCTATCTCACCTCAACTATGGCGGCCGTGGCCAACGCCATCGGACCCACGACGTCGAACACAGCATTGGCCGTCAGGCCATGGATCTGTTGTTCGAAACCTGCTGGGCTGATGTGAGCAGGGGCGGCAAGCGTGAATTCGTCAGCGGCAACAATGATGCCGACGGGGTGTACTTCCTGCGCTGGGTAAAACGCCGATTCCCGGAACGCTACGATCATTTGCTGCAGAAGCTCGAGCAATGGGGCGGCAACTCATCCGGGGTCAATATCGCCAACATCGACAACCTGGGAAATGTCCACCCCGACACGTTCTGGTGGAACTATACCCTGGGAAACGTAAAGGAAAGGAGCTTTTCCAAAATCTGGCCGGATGACTCCGATCCGATCATGGCCGGTCTTAAAAAACGGCCCAGGCCGCTGCGAGGTCGCTGCCGCGTGTGCCGTTTTCAGAATATTTGTGGCGGCAACACGCGGGTGCGCGCTTTTCAAACCACCGGTGACCCCTGGTGGCAGGACCCCGGGTGCTACATGAACGACGAAGAGCTGGGAATCCGGCCCGAGGAGTACGAAATGGATCAACCGGTGCCACTGGGGAGTATCAACAAACAACAAGTGCGTTTCGCAGGCTAAGCGGTCCGCGATTATGCGCGGCTGGTTCGTTTTTCTGCTGGCATTACTGTGCACCGGACCGGTGGCAAAGGGGGAAACGGCATCCGGGCAACTACTCTACGCGCAGCACTGTGCGGGATGCCACGGCACCGATCGACTGGGCGGCACGGGCCCCGCTCTGCTGCCACAGAATCTCAAGCGGCTCAAGCCGGAGAAGGCGGCCCGGATCATCCACAGCGGCGCTGCGGCTACGCAGATGCCGGCATTTGATCAAACCCTATCGGATAGCGACATTGCGAGCCTGGTTGCGTTGATCTATACGCCGCTGGATCGCGTGCCCGAATGGGAAATGGAACAGATCATCGGGAGTCATGTCGCACCGGGGCCGGAGTCAGATATCGGGGGCCGGCCGGTGTACAGCGCCGATCCGCTCAATCTCTTCGTGGTCGTTGAATCCGGTGATCACCACGCCACCATACTCGATGGCGACACCTTCGAGCCCATTCATCGCTTCAAGACCCGATTTGCGCTGCACGGCGGCCCCAAATTCTCGAATGACGGCCGCTACGTGTACTTCGCCTCCCGCGACGGTTGGGTTACCAAGTACGATTTGTACAAGCTGCAGGTCCTGGCGGAAGTGCGGGCTGGTATCAATACGCGCAACCTCGCGGTATCCGGTGATGGCCGTTACGTCATGGTCGCCAACTATCTTCCTCACACCCTGGTCTTGCTGGATGCCGCGGACCTTCGTCCCATTTCGGTAATTCAAGTGTCGGATTTACGCGGTAATACGTCCCGGGTGTCGGCGGTGTACGACGCGAGCCCCCGCCAGAGCTTCATCGCGGCACTTAAGGATCTTAAGGAAGTCTGGGAGATACCGTACTCGGATGACCCGCCCTATTACGGCCCGGTGCACGATTACCGCGTGGAAGGTCCTATCGGTGAAGCCGCAAAATTCCAGGTACGCCGGATAAGACTGGACGACTACCTCGACGATTTTTTCTTCGATCTGCGCTATGACAATCTGATCGGCGCGGCACGCAACGCAAAAAACGGCCAGGTGGTCAACCTCATCGTCGGACGAAAGATCGCTGATATCGATCTCAGCAGCATGCCGCACCTGGGTTCGGGAATCACCTGGCGGCGCAACGGCGTTACGTTGATGGCAACGCCTCACCTGCACGAGTCCGCGATATCGATCATCGATACCGGTTCCTGGAAAAAGGTTGCACGAATCGAGACCCTCGGCCCGGGCTTTTTCATGCGCAGTCATGCCAATTCACGTCATTGACAAGAATACCCTGGAGATCGTGAAAACGCTCAGGCCGGAACCCGGGAAAATCGCTGCGCACGTGGAATTCACCCGTGACGGACGCTATGCCCTATTGAGCGTATGGGACATGGACGGCGCCCTGGTGGTCTACGATGCGAAAAGCCTGGAGGAGGTGAAGCGCATACCGATGGTCAAGCCGTCGGGTAAATACAATGTCTACAACAAGATCACCAAGGCGGAGGGTACCAGCCACTAAGATTTGTCCGGTGGGGGAAGGACTGACCCGAAGCAATGCGCCGGTTTGGCCTTTTATTGATCTGTCGTACAGCGGCGTATCGTATCCGTTATACTTGATCGAGATCAACTAATGCGCTCGGCACCGGGCTTAGATTTTGGCCCGCGGCGGGGATAACATCTCATAAAACATCAGGCTGAACATATGACCAACGACACCGGCTCATCGGCGCGCATTCACGGGGCAGGGGCGGCGGCGCAATCACCGGAACCCGAAGTGAGGTCGTTCATGGGCAATGAGGCCATCGCGCGCGGGGCATGGGAGGCCGGGGTTCGAATCGGTGCAGCTTACCCGGGCACACCGAGCACCGAGATCATGGAGTGCCTGGGCACCTATCCCGCCGAGGATGTGGACGCCCAGTGGGCCACCAACGAGAAGGTATCGCTGGACGTGGCCATTGGCGCATCCCTTGCCGGGGTGCGGGCGATGTGTGCAATGAAGCACGTCGGCCTGAATGTGGCGTCCGACTCGTTGATGTCGCAGAGCTACATCGGTGTAAACGGGGGTCTGGTGCTGGTGGTCTGTGATGACCCCGGAATGCACAGTTCGCAGAATGAACAGGACACTCGATTGTTTGGCCAGTTTGCCATGGTGCCGGTGCTGGAGCCGTCGGATGCTCAAGAGGCGAAAGATTTCACTAAGTTGGCATTTTCCATCAGTGAGCAATTCGATACGCCGGTGATCGTGCGCAGCACGACCCGCTTGTCGCATTGCCGCAGCCCGGTGGTACTGGGGGAACGCGAGCGGATAAGATCCAAAGGATTCAGAGACACACCGTCCAAACATGTCGCGCTGCCGGGCAATGCCCGCGTGCGCCACCCCCTGGTACTCGAGCGGGAACAGCAGCTCCGGGATTACATGAACACCTCAGACCTGATCCGCTGGGAACCGGGCAGCGGGGACATCGGCATCATCACGCTCAGCACCTGTTATACCTATGTTCGAGAAGTTATCCCGCAAGCCAGCGTGCTCAAGCTGGGCGCGTCCTATCCTCTGGCGGAAGATGTGGTACGGCGCTTCTGCGATTCGGTGAAAAGAGTTCTGGTTGTGGAGGAACTGGAACCGGTCATCGAGAAGGAACTCCGCGCCATGGACATCGAAGTGGAGGGAAAAGATTATTTTCCGCGGGTTGGAGAGCTTTCGCCGGAGCTACTGCGTGCAGGGCTGCACAAGGCCGGCATCATCGACGAAATGCCCCGGATAACGGATTTCAATATTGATGCGGTGGCCAGGCCGCCGGTGCTGTGTGCGGGATGCTCGCACGCCAGCACCTACATGGCGCTAGGTAACATCGATGCCAGGGTCATGGGCGATATCGGCTGCTATACCCTGGGGGCGATTGAGCCCCTGAAGGCCATGGACGCCTGTGTATCGATGGGCTCCAGTATCGGCATGGCGGTCGGCATGGCCAAGGCCGGTGCCACTGACAAACCCGTAGTCGCCACCATTGGCGATTCGACATTCATACACGCCGGCATCCCGCCGCTGATCGACGCGGTCTACAACAATGCAGATATCACGGTGTTGTTACTCGATAATCAGACCGTGGCGATGACCGGGGGGCAGGATCACGCTGGCACCGGCCGCACATTGCGCGGCGAGGAAACGCACCGCGTCGATTTCGAACAGATCATTCGCGCCATCGGGGTCCAATGGCTCAAGACCGTCGATTCCTACGATATCGGAAGCCTCTACCAGACTTACAGGGAAGCAATACAGTATAAAGGCGTCGCGGTTGTGATCTCGAACCGGCCCTGTGTGCTCGATCCAGTCAGGATCAAGGGCACACCGTTCCACGTGCGTGCTGAAGGATGCACCGCATGTCAGGCCTGTATGAACCTGGCGTGCCCGGCAATTTCCTGGAGCGACGAATTGTACGACGGCCATCACAAGGTAAAGATCGACCAGGCGACCTGCATTGGTTGTTCGATGTGCGCGCAGCTGTGTCCCACCGATTGCATCCAGTTGAACGAGTCGGGGATCGAGTGACCGGCCCCCCCTCCAACGCGATGGACCCGCACATGGAAGCGGCAGGGCTCGCGGTGAGCGCTCCTACCAATGTGCTTATCGTGGGGGTCGGCGGTCAAGGTGTGATTACCGTGTCCAAGATACTGGCGCAGCTTTGCCTGCAGAACAAACTGATGGTAAAACAGAGCGAGATACACGGTATGGCCAAGCGGGGCGGGGCCGTGTTCAGCCACGTACGCTTTGGCAGTGAGGTACATTCACCCACCATCCCTATGGGGCAGGCGGATATACTGCTAGCGCTCGAGTGGGCCGAAGGCCTGCGCTGGCTGCCCTACCTCAACCCCGATACCGGGACATTTTTTTCCGATACTCAGCAGATCATCCCGCCGTTTTCATGCCGTAACCGGAAGCGCGGCGCGACCTCCAACTACGTGTACAAGACGGTGGAGCAGGTCAAGCGGCGCGTTGCCAATGCTTTTGCGGTCGATGCTACCGGAACGGCGGATGAGGTGGGTAACGCCCGAGCAGCCAACACGGTGCTGCTGGGTATGCTCTCAACTGCGCTGAATTTTGCGGTGGAGGACTGGCAGTCGATCATCGAAAAATCCGTTCCACCAAAATCCGTGGAAGTGAACCGGCGGGCTTTCCTGCTCGGGCGTGAATGGATACAGTCCGACGAACACAAGGACGAGCGCGAACACATTGAAGTTGCTCCGCCACCGCCCGCCCCGGTGGTCGATGATGTGGTCGTCGATCTTGAAATCATCGAGGCCTGGTGCAAGGGCTGTGACATCTGCGTAAAGTTGTGTCCGGAACGCTGCCTGGCG
>CAMYOI010000290.1 GCA_947259955.1 uncultured Gammaproteobacteria bacterium | reverse complement strand
TTCACCGGGACCGACAGCGTCATCGAGGGCATCGATCTGTCGCACGTGGCCGAAGAAACGGTGAGGCGTCATCGCTCGGCATACGACAAACCCGAGGGGGCCGGTCGTACGCTGGAAGACGGCGGTGAGATCGCCTTCAGGCGGCGCGGAGAAGTGCATCAATGGACGCCGGATACCATGTCCGCGCTGCATCGCGCGGTTCGAACGGGGGACTACGCTAAATTCAAGCTGTTCAGCGCCCAGATCGACGATCAGACCCGGCACCTCAAGAACCTGCGCGGCCTGTTCGAGTTGGAGTACGCTGACGAGGCTCTTCCGCTCGATGAGGTGGATCCCGTGGAAAACATCGTAAAACGATTTGCCACCGGTGCGATGTCTTTCGGTTCGATCTCATGGGAAGCGCACACCACGCTAGCGATCGCAATGAACCGGCTGGGTGGAAAATCCAACACCGGCGAGGGCGGGGAAGTAGCGGATCGGTTCACGCCGACCGCCGATGGCGATTCCATGCGATCCGCTATCAAGCAGGTGGCATCCGGCCGCTTCGGCGTTACCGCCGAGTACCTGGTCAATGCCGACGACATCCAGATCAAGATGGCCCAGGGCGCAAAGCCCGGCGAGGGCGGCCAGCTGCCCGGCCACAAGGTCAATGAATGGATTGCCCAGGTACGGCATTCAACGCCCGGCGTCGGGCTGATTTCACCGCCGCCCCACCACGATATCTACTCGATCGAGGACCTGGCGCAGTTGATTCATGATCTGAAGAACGTAAACCCCGCGGCCCGGATCAGCGTAAAACTGGTTTCGGAGGTTGGTGTCGGCACGGTTGCCGCGGGGGTGTCCAAGGCGCATGCCGACCACGTGACCATCTCCGGCGACGATGGCGGCACCGGTGCCAGTCCCCTGACTTCCATTTACCACGCCGGTTCGCCGTGGGAACTCGGCCTGGCGGAAACGCACCAGACCCTGGTCAACAATAATCTACGGGGCCGGATCGCGGTTCAGGTCGATGGGGGATTTCGCACCGGTCGCGACGTGGTGATTGGCGCGTTGCTGGGTGCCGACGAATTCGGATTTGCCACAGCTGCGCTGATGGCCGTGGGCTGCCTGATGATGCGCAAGTGCCACTTGAACACCTGCCCGGTCGGGATCGCGACGCAGGATCCGGAACTGCGAAAACGTTTTACCGGTGAGCCGGAGCATGTCGAGAACTACATGCGCTTCGTGGCGGAGGAAGTTCGCGAGATCATGGCCAGACTCGGTTTTCGCACCATGCAGGAAATGATCGGACAATCCTCGCGGCTCAACACGCGGAAAGCAATCGATCATCACAAGGCCCATGGTCTTGATTTCTCGCGGGTCCTGCACCAACCAAAAGCGCCCGGGGATGTCGCGATATACAACTGTCAGACTCAGGATCACGGACTGGAAGGTGTGCTAGACCGCGAGCTCATCCGCAAGGCCGAGGCATCGATCGATTCGGGGACGCCGGTGGTAATAGATGGCGTGACAGTGCGCAACGTCAACCGAACCTTCGGGGCGATGCTGTCCGGCGAGGTAGCACGCCGACACGGGCACAAGGGTTTGGCTGACGACACGATCCGGATCCTGGCCAAGGGCACCGGCGGGCAGAGCTTCGGCGCGTTCCTGGCGCGCGGAATCACCATAGACCTGACGGGCGACGCAAACGATTATGCCGGCAAGGGCTTGTCCGGTGGACGTTTGATCATCCGTCCCGCCGGGGAATTACGCGTTGCGGCCGAGGAGAACATCGTCGTCGGCAACACGGTACTCTACGGCGCCATCTGCGGCGAGTGCTACTTTCGCGGGGTTGCCGGGGAGCGCTTCGCGGTGCGGAATTCCGGCGCCACGGCGGTGGTCGAGGGGGTCGGTGACCACGGCTGTGAATACATGACCGGCGGTGTCGTCGTCGTGCTCGGCAACACCGGCAGGAATTTCGCCGCCGGGATGAGCGGGGGAGTGGCCTATGTGCTGGATGAAACCGGAGATTTCGAAATCCGCACCAATATGGCGATGGTGGAACTGGAGCCTGTCGCGGACGAGGCCGTCGCGCTGGAGGCGATGGACCACCAGGGCCTGGACCTGGAAACCCACGGCATGGTGGAACTCATGCAGGACATGACCCGGCACGACGCGCTGCGCCTCAGAACCCTGATCGAACGGCACAAGACGTTTACGGGAAGCGTCAGGGCGCAACGGATCCTCGACAACTGGGAAGCGTACCTGCCCCGCTTCGTCAAAGTCATGCCCGTCGAGTATCGCGCCGCTCTGGAACAGATGCAGGCGGCGGCCGAGCCCGAGGCCCCGGTCGCGCTAAGTCTGAATGTCGGTACCTGATCATGGGTAAACCCACGGGATTTCTCGAGATCCGGCGAAACGAGAGGTCATACGAATCGGCCGCCAGCAGAATCAATCACTTCAACGAATTCGTCGTCCCGCTGCCGGATTCTGAATTGCAGCGACAGGGTGCGCGCTGCATGGATTGCGGTATACCGTTCTGTCATAGCGGCTGCCCGCTGAATAACCTGATCCCGGACTGGAACGATCTGACCTACCAGGGGGACTGGGACGATGCCCTGGAGTTGCTGCACGCCACCAATAATTTTCCGGAGTTCACCGGACGGGTCTGCCCCGCGCCGTGCGAAGAGGCGTGTACCCTCAACCTGACCGATGCGCCGGTGACGATCAAGACCATCGAATGTGCTCTTGTGGACAAGGGCTGGGAGGATGGCCGCATCGGACCCGTGATACCCAAGCACCGCAGCGGGAAAAGGATCGCCGTCATCGGCTCGGGGCCTGCGGGCCTGGCCTGCGCCCAGCAGCTTGCCCGCGCCGGGCACACGGTTATCGTTCTCGAGAAAAACGCCCGCATCGGCGGTCTGCTCCGCTATGGTATTCCGGATTTCAAATTGAACAAGCAGTTGATCAACAGGCGAATCGCCCAGATGCAGGCAGAAGGCGTGAGGTTTCACAGCAATCGTCATGTCGGAGTCGACTTGTCCGCCGCGTCTTTGGTGCAGAACTACGAGGCCGTGGTGCTCGCCGGAGGCTCGGAGAGGCCGCGGGAACTGCCGGTACCGGGACGGGAACTCGAGGGGGTGTTGTTAGCCATGGATTTTCTGGTTCGGCAAAACAAGCGCATCGGCAACGAATCGATCGAAGACGACGCTCGGTTTCATGCCAAAGACAAGGACGTTGTCGTAATCGGCGGCGGCGACACCGGCTCCGACTGTGTGGGGACATCGGTGCGCCATGGTGCGAAATCCATCACCCAGATCGAGCTGCTGGCCAAGCCGCCGGCAAAAGAGGATAAGTCCCTGACCTGGCCGGACTGGCCGATGAAGCTGCGCACATCGACGTCCCATGCGGAAGGGTGCGAACGCGACTGGTCGGTGAGCGCAAAGGAGTTCATGGGCGAAAACGGTCGCGTCACCGGCATCAAGTTGGTGCGCCTGGACTGGAATCGGGGCGGTGACGGTGAGCGGCGTATGCAGGAAATACCGGGCAGCGAGTTCACCCTGAAAGTGGATCTCGTTCTGCTGGCCATGGGCTTCGTCAATCCGATCTACGAGGGGATGCTGGAGGAACTCGGTGTCGAACTCGATGCAAGACGAAACGTCATGGCCAATACGGAGGATTACCGAACGTCCATAAGCAACGTGTTCGCGGCCGGCGATATGCGCCGCGGCCAGTCGCTGGTGGTGTGGGCCATCCAGGAGGGCCGGGAGTGTGCCCGTGCGGTTGACGAATTCCTCAGCAAAAGTTTGGTGTAGCGAACACGGATTCGTGCGGGATTGATTTAGATCAACATTCGTTGAGCAAAAGACTGTGGTTAAGCAACGGAACTATCGGCACCCGCTCTGGGAGGAGCACACGGGTGGCGATCCGGTTATCGTCACAGCCATCCATTCCGGCCATAGTCTGCGCGACGAACTGCGGGACATCATAGCGCTGGACGAGGGCAGCCGTCTGCGGGAAGAAGATCCATTCACCGACGCGTGGGTCTCTATCTCCGACAACTACGTGCTTCCGGAACGTTCCCGCTTTGAATTCGACCTCAATCGTGCCCGCGATGAGGCCGTGTACGTCCGACCGCAGGACGCCTGGGAGCTGAAGCTGTGGAAAACCCCGCCGACTACGGAAATGGTATCGAGGTCATTGGGGGAGTACGATTTGGTGTATGCGGAGCTCAGAAAGCTGTTCGACAAGATGCGGGATCGACACGGCCATTTCGTGGTGTTCGATTTGCATGCCTACAATTACCGCCGTGGAGGTCCCGACGCGCCGCCGCAGTCGCCGGTGGAGAATCCCGAGGTCAACATCGGTACCGGCACCCTGGACCGGAAGTACTGGGGGGCGCTGGTCGATCGCTTCATTCGGGACCTGACTCATTTCGACTTCCTCGGACGGCATCTCGACGTACGTGAAAACGTGAAGTTCGTCGGCAGGCAATTCGCACAATGGACCCACGAAAACTACCCGAAAAGCGCTTGTCTGCTGGCCATCGAATTCAAGAAGTTCTACATGGACGAATGGAGCGGCCTGGGTGATCCCGTCCAGATTCAGGCCATTAGACAGGCGCTGGCCAGTACCCTCCCCGGAATCAAGGAGTCTCTGTCGGCGCTGTGACCGTTACGAACCATGACAACAAACCGGGCACCGCATGGATCGAAAAGATTCGGCGGCGACTTCTTGGTGATGAGAGGGTGCAGGAACGGTTTGGTGTTGGCGGCGAGCTTCATATCGATCGCAGCTTGCCGTTCCTGTGCGTATATCGCCAACCCGGCGATCGGCTGGATGCCGGTACCCGTTCCCTGTTGCACGGCCAGGCGGCCTTTCTGCTGGGTACCAGCGAACTATCGTCGCAGCGCGATTTTTCCGAGCTGGTGGCCGCCGTCGTGGAGACGCAAAGTGCCGCATTCGGCAGCTTCCTGTTGGTTGAATTGTGGTCTGGTAAGGTCGGCGGAGAGCCCGCCGAACGCCCCGCCGAGCCTTGGTTCCACGTGCATGCCCCGCGGGATATTTCCAATGAGTTCGTCGCCTGCGTGGAAAACGCGCTGCAGGAAGTATCGCTCAGGGAAAAATCGGCAAAGGTCACTACGGAATTCAACGGTGAATGCTCGCCACCCGGTCTCCCGCCGCTGATGACGCCGGACCGGATCCGCGATCTGAACTGCGTGGTGATCGGGCTGGAGGTCAGCCCCGTCTATCGTGATCCCGAAACCGGTGTCCCCCTGCCGTTTGCTCTGAAGGCGCTGAGTCGCGGCCTGGCCCACGCGTTAAAAATGATCTTCTACCGATTCAGCCACAACCACACGCGCTATTACCCGGACCATTACCACGAACTCGGCCCGCGCGCGATTACCGATGCGGTACTGG
>CAMYOI010000289.1 GCA_947259955.1 uncultured Gammaproteobacteria bacterium | reverse complement strand
TGCAAAGGGGGTCGACCTCTCCCGTCGCTGACTTGTCCATCTTTGCCTGGGCTTGGTCTTCACTCGGACCGTAGCTACGGCTACGCTCCTCGCTGCAGACCAGCGCTCAGCCAAACCTGTCCCGCGTCATCGCCCGGGATACTGGTGCAATATACGGGCTAGCCGCTTGGTGAGAAATGCAGGCTAGTGTTATCCAGTCGCCTTGAAAGCGTGCACCAGTTTTCGGAGTATCGGGATTGCGGACGGATTGTTCCGACCATAGCGCAGAGCGACATATATACTTGTAATTCGACTCACCGATACGCTTAGATCAGCACGGGCTGAGGCGACTCGTTTGGCAAAGTCTGTCGGACCTTCCGTCGGCTGGCGTTCGAGTCCAGCCTTTTTCAGTTTTCTGCAGAAAAGCAGGTAGAGTTTCACGGCGGGGTCTGGCCTTTGCCTTGTTCGAACCATCCAAATCGCCGCCGTTGCGAACAGCAGAAAAAGGACCGCCAGAATCATGCCGGCTACGATGTCGACCCAGTCGGGGGTTTTGATCCCGATCAATTTGAGCAACTCGAGCTGCGCTTTGGGGCCATAGGCCATCACCCACTTGTTCCAGCTGTTATTGACGTTGTCCCAGCGCAAAGACAAGTCCGATAAGAATTTTTGCAGGAAATCAGGTGCGATCATTCGACGCGCGTCATTGATCGAGAGAAGACCTATTTGCGCACCTTGTTCGTCGAGTCTTCGCAGGGCGTCGGCACCCAGCTCGATGCGTTCCGGGGCAATGGCCGCTGTCGGGTCCACGCGGACCCAGCCCTTCGGATGCAGCCATACTTCTGTCCATGCATGTGCGTCCGATTGGCGTACGATAATATAATCACCGGCGTCGTTCCATTCCCCGCCCTGATAGCCGACCACGAGCCGGGTCGGTATCCCACTCAGGCGCATCAAGGCCGCGAAGGCGCTGGCGTAATGTTCACAGTAACCGGCTCGTGTTTCGAACAGGAACTGGTCCAGGGTATCCCCCGTCAGGAGAGGCGGTGAAAGGGTGTATCGAAAGGGGTCCTGCGAAAACAGTTTGAGGACCTGCAAGATTATCTCCCGCGGTTTGGTGCCTTGTTCTTGCCAACCCCGAAGCAGGCCCTGAACACGGCGACTCGGCTCGATTGGCCAAAGGGTGTTGTGCCGGGCCTGGAGATTGTCGAGGCGCGGAGTCGAGTAACTAAGGTGAGAGGATAGGTCGTACCGGCGCAGATTCTTGACCGGTTTGTTAGATTCCAGCACGTAGCCGCTTGCCCGATGAGTGGACGGTGGGGTCGAAGCGGCCAGTTCCAGGGTCGGGATCCATCTCTGATCGTGTGGCTGTAGCAGCACGGTGTACGGAGTTGCGTCATCAACGGGCTGATAGTCCTTGATGTTTGCTCCATCCCACGGTCCGGGGTGTCTGAACCAGTTGCGGCCGTCTGTATCGCTCAGCACGAAGATGCGCCAGTACAAGCTATCTGCTGGCGGCGGTTGACCGTCGAACTCGGCGCGAAAAGCGATCGTATCATCTTCGTACAGCTGGTTGATCGATCCCGGGGACACGCGTTCACTCATTCCGGTGCGGCCGCTGTGTGCATCGATCGGCAGACTCCACAAACTGCCTTGTATCCGTGGAAACAACAGATACAGCACCAGCAGCAAAGGCAGCGCCTGTATAACCATGGTAACGACCAGCACCAGGGTCGGTCCCTGGCCAAGCGGGTAGGGGCTGTTAAGCCTGACCAGGGCATGCACCGTGGCCACAATGACCAGCATCGCGTAAACCGCCGTCGGCAGTGACTGTGAGAACAAAAGCGCACCCAGTACAATCAAAAAAATGAGAAAAACCACCAGCACATAGTCCCTGAGCGAGCGGATTTCGAGAATCTTGAGCGCCAGCAGCAGCGTAAGGTATGCGACCCCGGCGTCACGCCCGAACAAGGTACCGTAGTGTCTGAAAACAATCACGACGGTCACGAGCAGCAACGACCATCTGATGATCCGGCCGGGGATTCTCCAGGCATGATTCTCTATGAGGAAGCGCCAAAGCAGAAGACAGGCAGCAAAGGCTGTTAGCCACAGCGGCAGGTGACTGCTATGAAAGCCTATGGCCAGCGCCGCGCTGATCAACAGCCCGTTGCAGGCCAGCCGGTTAGGTTGCTGATCCGGCGGCCTGAAAGACCGAAGTTCGGGCAGACCGATCATTGGCGCTGTTCCTTCAATCCCC
The DNA here is from genome assembly GCA_947259955.1 of uncultured Gammaproteobacteria bacterium. Taxonomy (GTDB): domain Bacteria; phylum Pseudomonadota; class Gammaproteobacteria; order Arenicellales; family JAANXG01; genus JAHEKE01. The sequence goes on along the minus strand of CAMYOI010000289.1, from coordinate 11,103 downwards.
ACAGCGCAAGGGTCTGCAGGCAGCGATGATAGTGTGTGGCAGCAAGATCGGGTTCCAGGCGCACGCCGGGCAGACTCAAACCGTATCTTGCCCCGGCCTCGTCCGCAACCAACACCCATTTGCACAGCTGGCTCAGACGGGCCTCCACCGAGCCGGGGACCAGGTCCCAATCCAGCCGGATTTCCTCGCCCCCTTCGCCCGAGAACTGCTTGGTGAGGAGGTTGTTGTGGGACGCCGCGGCCTTCCAGTGAATATGACGGGGCGAGTCACCGTGGATGTATTCTCGAAGACCGGCGAAATCGTCCCCTTCCCGAGTCCTACCGGATTCACTGAACCTGGCGCGGGCGCGGCCAGTCGGCAAGGGTAGGGACCCCGCGGGCGCGGGGTAGACGATGCCTCTAGCCGTACTTTTGATTGGTGCTGACCAGGTATATTGCAAACCCAGCGGATAGGCGCTCGACAGCCTGACTGGGGGGCAGGTGATATAGCCACGGCCGGTACTCATTACCGGCACCTCCAGCCGTACCGTGGTCTGCGGCTCGACATGAAAGACCTGCCGGTAATCCCGGCAAAACAACCAGAGGGCAACCCGCGTATATTCGTTGCCGTTGTGGACACAAACCCTGAAGTGTGCGGTTTCCCCGGCAAAAACCGGGCCGGGAGGCAGCACATTCACTTCCAGACCCGACACGTTTCGATGGGTGTGCAACATCGATATCAACGCGGTTGCCGCCAGCAGAAAGGTCAGTCCGTAGGCTAGGCCGTTATTGTAGTTTACCGAGGCAAGAAATATGGCCAGCAGCACGAGACAGAACAGCAACCCGTGCCGCGTGGGCAGCATGTAGAGTTTGCGTCGTGTGAGTACCAAATCGGCGGATTATGCAAAAACTGTCGAAGTGAAATAAGAACAGCCCTTCCGCGCTGGCCCAGTATGCAGGTCAGGGGATGGGAACGGACTGGATGAGCTGCCGGGAAAGTTGATCCGGCGGAGTATGTCGCGCGTCTTCTCCCTGTAGTCGATGGGAAAGAACACTTTGCGCCACGGACTGGATATCTTCCGGCAATACCATGGTCCTGCCCGCGAGGTACGCCCATGCCCGAGCAGCGTGAGTCAGGGCAATACCTGCGCGTGGTGACAGCCCGTAACGCAGGTCTGAAGAATTTCGTGAAGCATCGAGCAGCGCCTGTACATAGTCGATCAAGGCGTCACTGCAATGGACCTGCTGACAGTGTTGCTGCAGTACAATCAGTTTATGCGGATCGATTACGGGATCCATCGCGCGCAGTATGTCTCTGCGGTCCTTGCCCTTTAACAGCGCACGCTCCGACCGGGCGTCGGGGTAGCCGATATGAATGCGCATCAGGAATCGATCCAGCTGGGACTCGGGGAGTGGAAAGGTCCCGATCTGGTGGCGGAGCAGATCACTGGTAAACTGGATTCGGACGAAGTCGAGCCCCAGGGATCTGGCAAGGGTGTGCGCCAACGTCGTCTTGCCGACGCCAGGCACGTCCTCGATCAGCAGATGTCCCCCGGCCAATAGGCAGGTCAATGCCAGCCTGATGGGTTCATCACGTCCGATGATGATTTCGCTGACTCGCGATATCACGCGGTCCAGAGCGCCTCGCAACGAAGCCGGCGAAAGGTCGGCTACAGCCTTTTCGAGCGGTTGGGTCAAAATCGTTAACCGGTTGAGAACCCTACTAGTTTAGCCTGCAAATCGCACCAAGACAGCCGGCGGTTAAAAAAGAAGACTTGAGTTTTGACAGGCGCGCACTATGATCGCCGCGGTGATTCGATAAATTCGGTTAGTGATGAGATATCCTCAAAAGTTCGACGTCATCGTAGTAGGTGCCGGCCATGCGGGAACAGAGGCAGCTGGCGCGGCGGCGCGTATGGGTTGCAGAACCCTACTAGTGACCCACAACCTCGAAACCATCGGTCAAATGTCGTGCAATCCCGCCATTGGCGGCATTGGCAAGGGGCACATCGTCAAGGAAATCGATGCACTGGGCGGCATCATGGCGCGGGCCATCGACCTGGCCGGTATACATTTTCGCACTCTCAACTCACGCAAGGGGCCAGCAGTTCGCGCCACCCGCGCACAGGCCGACCGGGGCCTTTACAAGGCTGCTGTCCGGCGCTTGCTCGAGGCGGAACCCAATTTGTCCATGTTTCAGCAATCCGTGGACGACCTGATTATCTCCGGTGGAAGGGTGTCCGGCGTAAAAACAGAGCTGGGGCTGGTATTCGAGGCAGCCACGGTGGTGCTCACTGCGGGGACTTTTCTATGCGGCAAAATACACGTCGGCCTGTCGAATTCTCCCGGCGGACGGATGGGGGATGCACCCGCCAACGTGCTCGCTGGCCGATTGCGGGATCTGCCATTCCGCGTGGGGAGACTGAAAACCGGAACACCACCGCGCCTGGATGGGAGAACTATTGATACCGATGTGATGGAGGTGCAATCCGGGGATTTCCCCACCCCTGTCTTTTCTTTCATGGGCGCGGCAACGGATCACCCCCGGCAGGTAAGCTGCTACATTACCCATACCAACGCCCGTACCCACGACGTTATCAATGCCGCGCTGGACAGATCGCCACTCTTTTCCGGCGCGATTGACGGCACGGGTCCACGCTATTGTCCTTCCATCGAAGACAAGATCGTCCGCTTCACTGATAGACAAAGTCATCAAATATTCGTCGAACCCGAGGGCCTGTATACGCAGGAAGTCTATCCAAACGGGATATCTACGAGTTTGCCATTCGACGTGCAGTGGGAAATGGTGCGCTCCATCAGAGGATTCGAAAAAGCGGTTATTCTGCGCCCCGGGTATGCCATAGAGTATGATTTCTTCGATCCGCGAGACCTGCACCCACAGCTCGAGACCCGGGCCGTCGAGGGATTGTACTTTGCAGGCCAGATCAACGGCACCACCGGCTATGAGGAGGCTGCCGGCCAGGGATTGATTGCCGGAATAAACGCGGCGCTCAAGGTACAACAAAAATCTCCATGGTGGCCGCGCAGAGATCAGGCGTATATCGGAGTGCTGGTCGACGACTTGACAACTTCCGGCACCAGTGAACCTTATCGTATGTTCACCTCCCGGGCCGAATATCGCCTGCTGCTTCGTGAGGACAATGCGGATCTCAGGTTGACCGAGACAGGAAGAAAACTGGGACTGGTGGACAACTCAAGGTGGCAGCGTTTCAGCGAAAAGCGCTATGCGATCGAACAGGAAACGCTGCGCCTTGAAACGACCCGAATAAAACCGGAACTCGTGGATCCGTCGGTGCAGATCGAAGTGTTGGGGCAGGCATTGTCCAGGGAGACGACGCTGATGTCCCTGTTGAAACGACCCGAGGTTCGCTACGCCGATCTGATGAAGCTGCCGGGAGCGGGTGCGGGACATCGGAATACAGCGGTGGCGGAACAACTGGAGATTCAGGCCAGGTATTCGGGATACATCGAACGGCAGCAGGAGGAAATCAGGCGGCAGCGGCGACATGAGTCGACTCCTCTGCCCGCGGAATTCGACTACATGAACGTGAGCGGACTGTCGACCGAGATCAAGCAGAAATTGACCGACTACAGACCTGCTACCGTGGGTCAGGCGGCTCGCATATCCGGCGTCACACCCGCGGCCATTTCACTGCTGCTGGTGCACTTGAAGAAAACGGCCGCCTGAATTTGCAGGAAGCGCGCCACGCGCCAATACCTCCTAGCCCGGATTTCTCACCAGGATCCTGGATGATGGCACAGGACGGGTGCCGATGAACGCCGGGCTGCAGTGAGATGCATAGCCGGTGCTATGGATCGAATGAAGCCCAAGTTCAGCGGGACCTGGATTAGCCAGGGCCGGGATAGGCGTTTTCAAGACACACTGTTTCTTGGACGAATCCATGGACTTCAATGTTTGCAATGCTTGACAAGCATCCATAGCCGCCTGGTGAGAAATGCGGGCTAGGGCAGGGCAGAGGGAATTGTAGAGAGAACGGTTATCTGTTTGCCGGAAATGGAGATGTAACCCTCGGACTTCAGGGTTTTGATCACACGGCTTACCATTTCCCTCGATGCACCGACCATGTTTGCCAGCTCCTGTTGCGTGATGGGGTCGGTGATGAGGACACCATTTCGTTCGTGGGCAAGCCGAAGAATGGTGCGGGCGACTCGGCCGTATACATCCAGTAGAGCCAAATCCTTGATGTTGTCATTCATGGTCCGAATTCGCCTGGAGAGGATCTTGAGAAGATTCACGGCGATTTTGGGAGAGGCCTGGAGGCAGTGATCAAAGTCTGTCTTGAGGATCTTCGAGATGGTCGTTTCGGTTGTGGTGACAACGGTCGCAGACCTGGGCGAACCATCGATAAGGGCGAGTTCACCAAAGAATTCTCCAGGACTCAGCGTATCGAGCACCAGTTCCTTGCCCTCGGCATCGCTCACGTAGATCTTTACTCTTCCGTCTGTGACAATATACATGGCGTCAGGCGGTTCGCCCTCATGCATGAGAATGGTGTTGCGCGGATAGGTATGCGTGGAGATGTGTTTGGCTATGGACTGAAGATCGGAGTCATCCAGTCCTTTGAACATGGGTACGCGCTTGAGTAACAGCGTCTGCAAAACCAGATCTCTCGCGATGAGGTGCTCGACAAGCCCAGTCTAAAGCAGGAGGCGTATAAACAGGTTGATTTTGAGTCAGTGATGGGAGGATGATCGGACGAGGCGTGTATTCGACCCGACCGGCGCCTTGATTGCTTGATCTCCACAATTGGAAAATTCTTGCTACGATTTATGTGTGCGAATTAAATGTGTCAAATCGCTGCGATAAACGGACATTGCGAGCGGTGGCCTCAGCATTAAACGATCAGATTATCGATGAAATTGAATAAAGCACTCGAAATCGCATTTGTCACCGATCCAGGGCGCGTTCGGGGCCACAATGAGGACAGTGTTGCCAGCGACGCCACCGTGGGGCTCATCGTGCTGGCAGACGGAATGGGCGGGTACCACGCCGGCGAGGTGGCAAGTGCCATTGCCGTGACCCGAATTTTCTGTGAAACCAGGGAAGGGCTGGCGACCCTGGTGCCGGGCCAGACGGATCGTGAAAGCGGGCTGCGCTACGAATCCCTGATCGTCCGCGATGCAATCAGGAAGGCCAATGAAGAAGTCTTTCGATTAGCGGCGCAGCGAAGTGATTACAGTGGAATGGGTACTACCATAGTCGCCGCACTGTTTTACGACAACCGTTTGACCTGCGCCCATGCTGGCGACTCGCGCATGTATGCATTCGCCTGTGGAAAACTGAGACAGCTGACGGAAGACCACTCGGTGGTGCGGGAATTCGTAAAGACCGGGATGTACAGCGAGGACGAGGCGAAAGCTTCGTTCAACCCGAATATCGTGACACGCGCGCTGGGTGCCGCCGTGGAGCTGGAAGTCGATATTCTGGAGAGGACGGTGCAGCCTGGTGACTTGTTCATGGTGTGCTCGGATGGCCTGTCAAACATGGTAAGGGAAGACAGGATCGAAAAAACCCTGGCGAAAATACCCGATCTCAAATCCTGCGCACGGGAACTGGTGGAACTTGCCAACAAAAGTGGTGGCGAGGACAATATTTCCGTTGCGTTGATAAGGGTTGTCAGCGAATACAAGGCGCAGGAAGACTGGCAGACACAGATGCTCGACTGGTTCAACAGGTGATACCGGCCACGGCCGCTGAAAGGAGTCGGCCCTGCTGGAAAATCATCTGAAACTAAGCCAGGGCCTGCGCGCCCTCGATCTACCCGATGACACAAAAACCAGGGAACAACTCCTGGAGTACCTGCAGCTTCTGGGTAAGTGGGGCCGCGTCCACAATCTTACCGCCGTCCGTGACGTGTCTTCGATGGTGTCCGCCCACCTGCTGGACAGTCTTTCGGTCGTCCCCCACATCGCTGGTAAAAGCTTACTGGACGTGGGTTCAGGTGCGGGCCTGCCCGGATTACCCCTGGCCATCGTTATGCCCGGCATCCAGGTTACCTTGATAGATTGCCGAAAGAAGAAGTCGCATTTCCTTCGTCACGCCGTCAGCTCCATGGCGTTGGAAAATGTCGATGTAGTGTGTCAGAGGGTTGAGCAATATCAGAAGCCTCAGAAATTTGATACGCTAGTAACGCGCGCGTTCTCGACCATTGCCGCCTTTACAGAAAGCGCGGGGCATCTGTGCGCCAGCGGTGGAAAGCTCGTTGCGCTGAAGGGGCGCTATCCGGGCGCAGAGCTCGCAGCCGTAGATCAGCAGCGGTTCGAAGTGACTGCGGTGCACCCTGTAGAAGTCCCGGGCTTGGATGCCAAGAGACATATTGTGGTGCTAACCCGCGCTTAATAGAAACCAGGGATACACAAAAACAAGCCCATGAGCAAAATCCTTGCGGTCGCCAACCAGAAGGGCGGCGTAGGAAAGACCACGACGGGTATCAATCTCGCCGCCTCGCTGGCGCGTTCGGGTCGTGGCGTCCTCCTGATAGATCTGGACCCCCAGGGAAACGCTACCGTGGGAAGTGGAGTAAGCAAGGACGGACACCAATACTCCGTGTACGATGTGCTGCTTGGAGATTGCAAATGTGGATACGATTTGATACCCGCGAATGCTGATCTCTCGGGAGCTCAGGTCGAATTGATAGACCAGATAGGACGCGAGTCGCGCTTGCGCAAGGCCCTCAAGAAGGCCTCCAGACGCTACGATTATGTGCTTATTGATTGTCCGCCGTCGCTGAATCTGCTGACGGTCAATGCGCTGGTCGCCGCCGACTCCGTGATGATTCCGATGCAATGCGAATATTTTGCGCTGGAAGGCCTGACGGCCCTGGTCAGTACCATCCGCAAGGTACGGGAGGCTCTAAATCCCAATCTCAGGATAGAGGGTTTGTTGAGAACGATGTTCGACCGGCGTAACTCCCTGTCCAGCGAGGTCTCCGAGCAATTGCAGGAGCATTTCGGAGACAAGGTCTACGACACCATCATTCCACGCAACGTAAGGCTCGCCGAGGCACCAAGTTATGGCAAACCGGCGATGTTCTACGAAATGAACTCAAAGGGCGCACAGGCGTACCTGGCTCTGGCCAGCGAGGTCATTCGCCGCGAGGACGCCGCATGACAAAAAGCAGAAAGAAACGATTGGGCCGGGGCCTGGATGCTCTGCTTGGAGAGGTCACCCCCGGACCAGATGAAGATCAGAAGCTTCGATCAATCGCTATCGATCTTCTGAAACGCGGGCAGTATCAGCCCCGCACCCGTATGGACAAAGGCGCGCTGGAAGAACTGTCCCAGTCGATCAGGGCCCGGGGCATGGTTCAGCCAATACTGGTCCGGCCGATGGGCGACACCAGTTATGAAATCATCGCGGGTGAACGGCGCTGGCGGGCGGCGCAGCTTGCCGGGCTCGACGAAGTGCCCGTCATGATTCGGGATATCCCTGATGAAGCAGCGCTGGTCACCGCGCTCATAGAAAATATCCAGCGGGAGGACCTGAGCCCCATAGAAGAAGCGGCCGGGATCAAACGTCTGCTGGACGAATTCGGGCTGACCCATGAGCAAGCCGCCAGCGGCGTAGGAAGGTCACGCTCCGCGGTCACCAACCTGCTGCGTTTGTTGACCCTGGGACCCAAGGCGCGGGAGCTGCTTGAGAACGGACAGCTCGAGATGGGGCATGCCAGGGCGTTGCTGACGCTTTCAAAAGGCGATCAGGATGCGCTGGCAATTGAGATTTCCGCCAAGGGATTGTCGGTGAGGCAGGCGGAGGCGCTGGTTCGCCGGAAACAAAGCAAGCCCGATCCGCGGAAACCGGATAAATCGCCGGTGAGTGCTGATATTAGGGCACTGCAGGAGAAACTGTCGGAAAAGCTCGGGTCCAAGGTGACGTTGGTGGATGCCAAGGGCAAGGGCAAAATTATTATCGAGTATCACAGCCTGGACGAGCTGGACGGAATTCTCGAACGTATTCACTAATTCCCAGCCGGCCCGGCTGGATTCTTATGCGACATCGATGTTGACCGGTGTATCGCCCACTTTTATAATTCGGCGCCCTTTGTTGCAGCGCAACGAAGGCTCAGGACGGCTATCCGGTCCCGTTAAGACTCCGGAGAACTGAAGCAGCAGGGGACTCAGTGTCGAAGAACTTACGTGCACCGGCGCAGTTAACACAGACAGTTATGATTCCGGCCGGCATAACCCTGGCCCTGGCATTGGCACTTTCTTTTGTCGGGCCTGCTGCAGCCTTGTCGGCGCTGTCCGGCGGAATGATTGTCGTTGTCGCCAACGCCTATTCGACATGGCGGGTCTTTTGTGCTGCGCAACAGGAGACCGGGCAGCAGGTCCTGGCGAATATGTACAGAGCGGAAGTGGGCAAGCTGCTAATGATGGGAGCACTGTACATTGCCGTGTTCGCAGGATGGAAGAGCGTAGACATAGCGGCTTTTATCGCGGGAAGTGCGACGGTGATCCTGACCGTACCGATCGCATCGGCATTCCGCAACGTGGACCAGAACAATTCCCGAAAAAGGGAAACAGGCACAAAAACTGATGGCTAGCGAAGAACTTACAACCACGGGTTATATAAAACATCATCTGCAAAACCTCACCTTCGGGCAGCACCCGAACGGTAGTTGGGGCTTCGCGCATAATGCCCAGGAAGCGAGAGAAATGGGTTTCTGGGCCATACACGTGGACACCATGCTGTGGTCTGTGGTGCTGGGCGGGTTGTTCATCTGGTTGTTCAGCAAGGCCGCCAAGCGTGCTACAGCCGATACCCCCAGCGGCTTTTTGAATTTCGTCGAATGGGTCGTGGAGTTCATCGACGACAACGTTAGGGGGTCTTTTTCAGGAAAGAATGACTTGATTGCCCCGCTTGCGCTGACCCTCTTTGTCTGGATCTTGCTAATGAACTGCATGGATCTGGTTCCGGTCGACTGGATACCATGGACCACGCAGATGATCATGCATCACATCTTCGGCGTCGATCCGCACCACGTATACATGAAGGTGGTGCCGACCACCGATGTCAATGCCACCTTCGGTATGTCGCTGGGGGTGTTTGTTCTGACAATCTATTACAGCCTGAAAATCAAGGGCCCTGTTGGATTTGCCTCGGAACTGACCATGCAGCCTTTCTCCGCCACCAATCCCGTGCTGAAAATATTGTTCATCCCGGTAAACCTCTTTCTGGAAGGGATAGGACTGCTGTCGAAGCCGATTTCGCTGTCGCTGAGGCTGTTCGGCAACCTGTTCGCAGGTGAAATGATTTTCATCCTGATTGCATTATTGTTTTCCGGCGGACTCTTCTGGGGCCTGATGGGCGGAGTACTGCAGTTGGGCTGGGCAATATTTCACATCCTGATCGTGTTGTTGCAGGCATTCATCTTTATGACGTTAACGGTGGTGTACCTTGAAATGGCGCACTCGGAACACTGAAATATTTGCGAACGGTTATTTACTTAAACATTTCCTAGTGGGAGAAAAAAAATGACTTTGGAAACTGCATTACTCTATGTTGCCGGCGCGGTGCTCTTGGGATTAGCCGGAGTAGGCGTAGGCGTAGGCGTAGGTGTGTTGGGCGCCCGTTTTCTCGAAGGTATTGCCAGGCAGCCCGAGCTGTTGCCGATGTTGCGCACCCAGTTCTTTATCGTCATGGGTCTCGTGGACGCCATCCCGATCATCGGTGTCGCCATCGCTCTTTATATTCTGTTCGCGGTGGTGGGCGGTTAGGCAACTCGTTCAAAAATAGGGAGATGTCTGAATGAACATCAATCTCACGCTGATCGGACAATCCATTGCATTCATCGTGTTCGTGTGGTTCTGCATGAAGTTCATATGGCCACCGCTGATGAAGGCGCTGGAGGATCGCAAGACGAAAATCGCCGAAGGCCTGGCCGCCGCGGAACGGGGCAAACAGGAACAGGCGCTCAGTGAAAAACGCGGAGTGGAAGTCATCAAAAAAGCCAAGGGCAAGGCAGCCGAGATCATCGCCGGCGCCGAAAAACGCGGCTCAGAGATCGTCGACGAGGCAAAATCGGACGCCAAGGTCGAAGGCGAGCGCATTATCACGGCGGCAAAATCCGAGATCGACCAGGAGATCAACTTTGCCCGTGAAACGTTGCGTGGTGAACTGGCGATGCTGGCCACAGCGGGTGTGTAGCAGATCCTTGGGAAAGAGGTCGATGGCGAAGCCCACAGAAAAATGCTGGATGATTTGGCTGCGCAGCTGTAGGTACCGGACTCGATGAGCGAATACCAGACCATTGCCCGGCCCTATGCGCAAGCCGTGTTCGAGCTGAGCCGTGCGGCGGGCAATTTTGAGAATTGGTCCCAGGCCCTGGCTTGGATATCCGCCATTGCAGACGATAACCAGATACAGGAGCTCGCCCAGAACCCGAAGGTGGACGACGCCTCCCTGGGGCAGATTTTCGAGGACATCGCCGGGGACAAGCTGTTCGATGAAGCCAGAAACTTTTTGCGACTGGTAGTCGCAAACGGACGCGTGTTCGCCCTGTCCAGCATCGCAGCGCAGTTCGAGGTTATGCGCGCCGAGGCGGAAGGGACCATCGAGGCGGAACTCATATCGGCACGGGCGGTAACCGACGAACAACAGGCAACGCTGGCGCGATCGCTGTCCAGAAAACTGGGCCGCAAGGTCAGCCTTCAGGTAATCGAGGATCCGGGTCTCATCGGTGGGGCCGTCCTGAGGGCGGGCGACATGGTGATCGACGCATCGGTCAAGAGCCGTCTGCAGAAGCTGGCGGTCAATCTTGCCCGCTAATGAACTAAAAAACGAGTATTGAGGAATTAGCCATGACCACTCAACTGAATCCATGCGAAATCAGCGAGCTGATTAAAGAACGGATCAAGAGCTTCGAGACCGTTGCTGAAGCACGCACGGAGGGAACCGTGGTCAGCCTGACCGACGGCATTACCCGAATCCACGGCCTGGCCGACGCTATGCAGGGCGAAATGCTCGAGTTCCCCAACGAAACCTACGGCCTGGCGCTGAATCTGGAACAGGATTCGGTCGGCGCGGTTATCCTGGGCGATTACGAGCACATCATCGAGGGCGACACCGTCAAATGCACCGGCC
>CAMYOI010000288.1 GCA_947259955.1 uncultured Gammaproteobacteria bacterium | reverse complement strand
GGCAGATATTGATGCACGCACTTTGTGGCATTACGCCGCTATTGTAGTTTCTCCTGCCCTGATCTCTACCACGCCGGGTGCGGGTACTGCATATCTTACCGCTATTCGTGATAATAAAGGCGCGTATCTTGATGGTAGCAAAACGTATAAATTGCGTGTTGGAGCTAAACCGCCAGTTAAAAATTTCTGGGCGGTAACGGCTTACGATCCCACTACCCGCAGCCTGCTGGATCCCGGGAAAAACAAGAACAAGTCGGTAGGCAGTCGTGAAAAGCCGGTAGCTAATGCTGATGGTTCAGTGGATGTTTACTTCGGGCCAAAAGCACCGAAAGGAATGGAAAAGAACTGGGTGCCTACAAATCCGGATAAGGGGTTTTTCGTCGTCTTCCGTTTTTACGGTCCGCTTGAAGGTTACATCAATAAGACCTGGGTGCTGGATGACTTTGAATTGCTGAATTAAAAACTAAGCAGTGACCTGTGGGGGCGATGATTCAATTGCCCCCTGCAGAGCACACCACAATAGTAGGGGTGGGTCAAATCTTGTCCCGCATGAGAAAACTTGTGACAGCTTGACTGTGCCCAAGGATGTGCCGATAAACAAGTTCTGGTCGTTGACGATCTACGACCTGGAAACCTGGGCTTTCATCTATAGCAAAGAGGAACGCCCCGGTCTGTCGTCGCGCGAAATCCCGGACATGAAACAGAACGAGGATGGCAGCGTGACTATATATGTTGGCCCCGAAGCACCGACAGGGCTGGAAAGCAACTGGATACCGACCGCGGGCAAGGTGCCGTACCTGATGTTCCGTTTCTACGGCCCCGAGGAATCTTTCTACAATAAGAGCTTCAAGCTGGCGGATGTGGAATTGACCAGGTAGGCCGGATAATCTGTCAGGGCCTGTGTCGATACAGGCCCTGGACGGATAAATCGGTTCGGCACCGCGCGGCCTGATGGGTGTTCATTCAGGCCACCCTGGTCCGCACAGCCAGGTCTACTCCGAATGCCTTGAGAATTCCCCGCAGCGTGGACAGGCGCGGGTTGCCCTTTTCCGAAAGTGTCCGGTAGAGGGTTTCTCGAGAAAGGCCGGTGCGTCGCGCGAGCTCTGCCATGCCGCCAATGGCCTCTACGGAGTTACGTATCGCCATGAGCAGCACCCTGTCGTCCTGTTCTTCCAGGGCAATGTCCAGGTACTCGGCGATATCTTCAGCTGTATCCAGTCCTTCCGCCGGCTCATAGGGTACGGATCGTTCAGTGTTTACCATGATATTGCCTCCAATATCGTAAGGGATTCGTCCCTGTGTATCGCGGAACTTCCGTATCCGAATCATTCAATAATTGAATCTTAAAAGCTACAATTGTGTCGATCCTCTTATGTCTTCCTGGGCTGAACTCGCCAGAAAACCGAGTCATCGGTTATCCCGGTATCGTTGCGGGCGTCGGATAAGGTTCGTATACTCCGAAGACGGCATCGCTGCCCTCCGACTACTCATAACCTACTTAATGTCCCCTACGGGGATGGTTGAAATCCCTCGCCTTCAGGCGAAGAGAAGATTGTAGAATGTCGCTATGCGACATTACAGGTACGGTGCCCATACGAAGACGGACCTTAAAGTACATTTGGTGTGGATTCCGAAGTATCGAAAACGGGTATTGACGGGAGATGTGGCAGTTCGAGCGAGGGATATATTGCGACAGGTTGCGCTGGAACATGATCTGGAGATAATTACGGGGAAGGTGTCGATTAACCACGTGCATATGTTTATCTCCTACAGGCCGAGCCAGGATATAAGCAAGATTGTGCAGTGGTTGAAGGGCATCAGTTCACGGGTATTGCTACAGGAGTTTCCACATCTTCGGAAGAAGTTTTGGGGTCGTCATTTTTGGGCACGCGGCTATTTGGCAGTGAGTTCTGGAACGATCACCGATGAGGTTATTCAGGCATATATTGAGGAGCAGGAAGGTGAACCCATTGTTGATGATAGTCGATTTCAAATCGACCCCCCTTGAACCCCTCGCCTTATAGGCGAGGGTTGTTTAGTTTTTACCCTTTTTGGGGGATTCGTTGGCCATGGAAATCTCGCACACTACGATCCTCACTCAATTCCACATTTATCCACAGGAGCCTGGAAATGAACGTTCGAACCCGTATGGCATGCATAGTCTCTATTGTTACTGCGTCCATTTCCCTGGCCGCCACCGCGCCGGCGTTGGCTGTCGGACCCGCTGACGGCCCCGAATGGCGGTTTGTCGGCGACATTTATCTGTGGGGTGCGCAGGTCGACGCGACCACGACTTCCGGGCAACAGGCCAACATACCGTTCAGTACGCTGATAGATGATCTTCAGATGGCCTTCATGGGAGGACTTGGTGCCCAAAACAATAAATGGACCCTGAAGGCGGATATCATTTATCTGGACGTCAAGGACAAACAAAGCAATCAGCTCACGAGCGGGGATGTTGAGTTGACGGGCTGGATCGTCACCCCGGCGGTGGGCTATGCCGTGCACAACTCCGAAAAGGCCCGCGTCGAAGTGCTCGCTGGCGCGCGTTACCTGTCGCTGGACGCCGGTGTCAAAGTGAACGCCAACGGCACGCAGATATTCAATTCCTCCGACTCGGGCTCCAACTGGGACGGCATCGTGGGCATGCGCGCCGACATCAACCTGTCCCCGAAATGGTATCTGCCGGTTTATTTTGATGTTGGCACGGGTGACAGCAAGAGCACGTGGCAGGGATTCGGTGGCCTTGGCTATCGCTTCGGTAAGATCGATGCGATCGCGGGTTACCGTTATCTCGATTATGACTTCGATGACAGCCCTGTGCTTGACGATCTGACGTTCAAAGGGTTCATAGGTGGCATCAGATTTACGCTCTAGGCACTCGCGATCCGTGGTAAATCATACCGATAACAAGATAAAGATCGCTGCAGGTGAGGTTTTCAAGAACACGCTGTAGAGCACTTACGGTTTCCGGAAGCGGGCCAAGCCCGCTCCGCGGTAGCTAAACGAAGATACAACATGACAACCAAGAACGAACAGTACGACATCGTCCTTACGAACGGTCGGGTTATCGACCCCGGAACTTACCTGGATGGCAGCTATAACGTCGGCATACGGGGAGGTCAGATTGCGGCGGCTATATCCGATCAGCTCCTCGAGGGCAAAGAGGTCGTCGATGTCTCCGGGCTGATCGTCTCGCCCGGTTTTATTGACCTGCATACGCACGCTCAAAACATTCCAAGTAATAGAATGCAAGCCTTTGATGGGCTGACTACTTCATTGGAATTAGAAGCAGGTGTATTACCAATTGGAGAATTTTATGACAATTGTGCCAAGGAAGGGTCGGCTACAGCTTGAAATGGATGCCGATATTGTTGTGTTTGATCCTGAAACTGTTGGTGAAACAGCGACATTCAAAAATCCAGTTAGCCCATCAAAAGGCATGCACCATGTCATCGTAAACGGAACCTTTTTGATTCGTGATGAGAAGCTGGATGACAAGGCCATGCCGGGGCAGCCTGTTCGTTGTCCCGTTCACGCGTGAGGCGTAATTAGTTTTGGAGCACCAGTCTTTGGCGCGAAACGCGCAAAATAACCGAGCCACACGGCTCACAAAGTAAACGAGAGAACGATGGTAATTTTGAAGTATAAGGATATTTTGGAGAAGAGTGGCTTTGTGCTGGCAGTGATTGCCGTGCTCGCCACCTTGGCAGCGCCGGTCGTAGCGCAGGAACCTGCGGCGCCGCCTCAGATATTGATTACTAACGTCAGCATCTTCAACGGTACATCTGAAACGCTGATCACTGGCCAGGACGTTGTCCTCAACGGCAATACGATTGCCAGGCTCGTTCCGGCCGGCAGTGGCGGTACCCAGTTCGATCAGGTGATCGATGGCAAGGGTGGCTATCTGTCATCCGGCCTGATCGATATCCACTGGCATATGGGTATGGGCACGACTGAGGCGGAGTACTTCGGCGATCAGAATTATGTCGCGATCCATTCCGCAAAAGAGGCCGGAGAGCAGCTGTTGCGGGGTGTCACAACGGTGCGCGATACGTCCGGCAACGTGTTCGGGTTGAAAAAGGCGATCGACACCGGCGTAACGCCTGGCCCACGGCTTTACCCCTCGGGCGCCATCATCTCGCAATACTCAGGCCACGGTGACGTCAGGCCAACCAAAGCGACGAATTTGCCTAAGGAATGGGGCGGCCCCGAAGGCCTTGGCGTAAGCGACGGCAACATGTTGCTGGTCAGCGGTCGCGCTCAGATGCTGGCCGCCGTACGTCAGCAGCTTTTCCTGGGCGCAACCCAGATCAAGATCGCGGTGACCGGCGGCGTGTCCTCCTTTACCGATCCGCTTTATGTCGAAGAGTTCACCCCCGAGGAAATCCAGGCTGCCGTACAGGCCGCTTCGGATTACGGTACATATGTGATGGCACATGCGCATTCTGCGGCTGGTGCCATCCGTGCGCTGGAAAACGGCGTCATGTCCATCGCGCACGGCTCCGAACTGAACGAGGAGGCGGTGAAACTCATGGCCGAAAAGGGTGCTGTCTTTGGGATCAACCTGGAAGTCTATGAGCAACTCAAGCCGGTCTACACGGACCCTATCCGCAAAGCAAAGCTGGACCAAGCCATGGCGGGTGCTGGCAAAGGCATTGAGTTTGCCAAGAAACACGGGATCGTAATGGGTTTTAGCACGGACCTTTTGTTTGATGCCAAGGGTCGCCAGCAAGAACTCAATGAATTGGTTCTTCGCAAGAAGTACTTCACTTCGCCCGAGATCATGATCCAGGCTACCGGCAATGGCGGCAAGATCGTCGGCATGACCGGCAAGCGCAATCCTTATGGCAAACTGGGTGTGATCGAGGAAGGCGCCATGGCCGATATCCTGATCTATTCGGCGAACCCGCTGGAGGATGTAGCGGTCGTTGCGGATTATGAGAACAACCTGAAGCTGATTGTTAAGGACGGCAACGTCTATAAGAACACTTTGTAGAACGGTTTGAGTTAAATGCTATGCCACAAATCGAGACCAAGTTTACTATCCGGGAGGACAAGCATCATGACCAGTCAATCCGAACGATTCGATCCGGATACCAGCTACCCAGCTTATTCAGGAGATAAAGCCATGCACTACAAAAAAATCGGAAAAGCGCTTTCACTAACGCTGTTAATAGTGAGTTCATTAACGGCTTCCGTCACCGCATTAGCTCAGGAAACTCATGACCTGGTCATTGTTAATGGACGGGTTATGGATCCGGAAACCGGGCTTGATGGCGTTCGTAATGTAGGAATCAGGGACGGTAAGATCGTTACGATCACTGAGGATAAGATCAAGGGCAAGGAGACCATCGACGCCACAGGTCATGTGGTGGCGCCGGGCTTTATCGATACTCACGTCCATGTCGTCGATATACCCTTCGGCCAGAAA
>CAMYOI010000287.1 GCA_947259955.1 uncultured Gammaproteobacteria bacterium | reverse complement strand
TTTCATCGTCACCCAGTCCCGGCTCATGTTGGTCAGCATGGACATGGAGCCATAGGGGACGATATGCACCGGACCGGTGGCGCCGCGCAGCTGCAGCGACCTGATCAAGATCTTTTCGACCGTGCCTTCGGTTCCGCCCACATCAATGTACTCGCCGACACGGAACGCGTCGTCAAACAAAAAGAAAACCCCCGATACCACATCCTTGACCAGTGTCTGTGCACCGAAGCCGATGGCCAGCCCCAGCACGCCCGCGCCGGCCAGAAGCGGCGTGATGTTGACACCGAGCTGGCTCAGCGCCAGCAGCACCGTGATGGTGATGATCGAGGCCTGCAGCGCCATGCGCAGAATCGGCAGAATCGTCGCCATGCGGGACAGACCCATACCACCCGCCTCGCCGCCCTCTGTAGCACCCTGTTCCACCGGAATTTCACGGGCCAGCCGTCGGTTGATCCAGAGGTTGGTGACCTCCCAGGCCAGGTAACCCACCGCGAGGACGAGAAGAAAGCCTACACCGTTCGCGGCGATGGTCGAGCCCAGACCGGATTCGGTGAGATTGTAGATGCTCATTCCACGTATCTTTGCGATCAAAAGAATCAGCACCGCGAACAGGACGACCCTGCCCATTCGCACGTAGCAAAACCGGGTCTCCTCATAGGCCTTCTCCGCTACGTCCCCTTCCCCCTGCATGGCCGGCACGAGGTGCGCCGCGACCCCCCGGACCATGGTGTCGAGAAAGGGGGCAATAATAATGAGCGCCAGGGAGAAAGAGCTTCTGCCCGGGGTCAGTGTTGTATTCCCAATGCTCAGCGCAAACTGGGTAAACAACCAGTCTAGAGCGAGAATGACGATGGACAACCTGGGCCACCAGGCAGCCATCAGCTCCAGGCCGGGCGTCAGGTATTCTTCCCCTCCCTTGATGATAGAGGTCAGCCCGTTGCGGGCTCGCCATGTGACATACATGACCCAGCTGATGATTACCAGTCCCACCCAGAACCGGAACGACGCGTATACATCGATGTTGAAATGATCCATTAGGGCGGCGATGAACAACGCCACCCCGATAATTGCGGCGATACAGACCAGGTTTTTGTAAATATATTGCGCCGTTTGTTCGTCCGACGACACCAGGCGCAGTTCAGGGCGGTTTGGCGCCAGAACGAAACGCAACAGCGCCGCTGACAAGCGCGCGATCAGGAATGCCTGAAGAATGAAATAAGTGGCGATAATCTCATCACGCGTATCGGTAAACACGATTTGCACCGCGAACAGGGCCGCCACCGCAAACACGATCAGACCGCCGATCTGAATCAAGGCCCGATTCGACAACACTTTGAGCGTGTCGATCAATCCCTCGGGGTGCGACGCCTTGATATCGGCACGCAATCGTGCCGTGGCCCGGTTGAATACCCACTCCACCCCATAGCCGATTGCAATAACCAGGACCAGCAACCCGATAAACAGTGCGCCGCCACTCGAACTTCGACCGGCAAAAAGGTGGGCGACAGCGGTAGTCACGCCTGAAAATATGTGTGGCAGGTTGAGCACATTCTGGACCAAGGACTCTCCGAACTTCGTCATCCAACCCTCTACGGTCTCGACGACTTGTTTTTCATCAGCAGCCTGGGAATCGACAGCCGCGGCATCGGCAGACTTGTTCAGCAGTTCGATCAGGCTGGTCAATGCCTCGGTCTGTTCGGCGTTCAACTTGGAAACCAGTGCGCTGATGGCCTTCGGGCCGAGTCCCTCCGGGACGACAACCGGTTCACCATCGGTCTCACTATTCTGGGCGAAAGCCGGCCCGCCCGGTGGGACAATCGCGCACGTAAAAAGCAGCGCGGGAAGCAATATCAGTTTTCTCAGAAATTTCATTCTATCAGCCAGATTGTCCATCGAGTCGGCGCCGAATGGCGACGTACGCTAACATGATAGCGATATCGAGCCAAGAAGACTTGATCCCGTCAGTGGCATCGAAGGGGTGCGCTGGCGGTTATCGCGCCTCTCGATATGATCCGCGCCGGTCAATCACCTGAGCCAAGACCAGGCCCGCAAGCACCAGCACAGCGCCGGCTATTTGCTCGGCACGCGGCATGACACCCAGCACCATGGCGATCAGGATGGCCACGATCGGAACCAGATTGAGATACATTGAAGCAATGCCGAGACCCATAATTGCGACGCCCCGGTGCCACAAAGTCACCGCAATGACCAGCACACCTATCGCCAGATAAAAGAACAGAACAAGGTCGACTCTGTTGATGCCGTCGAGCGGCCTGTACGTCGCCCCGAACAATAAGGCCAACCCGTACACGAAGATCAAAATCGGAAGGGTCGCAATCACACTCAATGCCGTAATTCGAAACTGCGAGCAATTCGGCAGCCATCGCTGTGCCATCAGCGAGTACCAGCCCCAGCAGATGATGGCGAACAGGATCATCGGCTCACCGCCGCTCAGATTTAATGCAGCACCACCTTCCCGCCAGTCGACAGTGGCGATGACACCGCCTGGAACGACAAGGAACAGACCCGCGAGCACTCCACTCGAAGGCCGAGCGCCCCCAATCGCCCAGGCAACCAGGCCGTTGACTATCGGACTGCCCGCAATGATCAACGCGGCGGTAACCGGATTCGACCAGGCGACGCCCAACATGTAGAAAATTGCGAAGCCGCTGGTGCCCAGGCCGAGCCCGAACAGCCTGACGACACCGCCTCGCGATAGTGCAGGCCCGCCCGGTTCAAACACGCGCAGTAACACCCAGATCACAGGCAGCGCAACGAGGTAGCGCACCAAGGCCAGGAAAAACGGGTCCCACCTCTCCGCCAGCTGATTCACCACCGGCACCTGTGCGCCCCACAGCAGCGCGACCAGCAGCATGCCGAGATTGGCAGTCAGCAGCGATGGTCGTTCGCGCATATCGTCGAATCCATGTTTCTCTGGACATCGTGTATAGTCAGGACGGCCACGATTCTTGCAGTAAGCGGAGCAAATGTCATGACTACCTCGACTCGCCAGGGCGGCTGCCGGTGCGCGTAATTGCGTGTCATCCCACGACCTGCAAATCTTGATCGGGCAGGCTCCGGTAGCTTCCCGACACCTTTAATTGCGACTCGTTTCCGGATACGTCGCTTTCGCGCGGCGCCACGCCCGATTTCTCGCCTTCGGGTGTCTGCTGACATTTGTATCGAGTGCGGGGCAAACCCATTTCATCGGGATATTCGGCCCTGAAATACGGCAATCCTTCCAACTGACCCATACCCAATGGGGCGGCATCTACCTCATCGGCACGCTTTCCAGCGCGCTCGTCCTGCCCTGGAGCGGGCAACTCATCGACCGCGTAGATCTTCGCCGCTATGTCGCCGCCGTTGTCGTGGGTCTCGCCCTGGCTTGCGCGACGATCAGCCTTGCGCCAACCGTACTCGCACTCACCTTTGCGATTTTTTTGCTTCGCCAGTTCGGCCAGGGACTCACCAGCCATGCGGCGATCACATCGATGGCGCGCTACATGACCGGCGATCGAGGCAAGGCCATCGCGATCGCGTCCATGGGATTTTCGCTCGGCGAGGCCGTGCTGCCGTTTCTCGCCGTTATAGCCATTGCCGCGGCAGGCTGGCGCCCGTCCTACCTGCTGACCGCACTATGCGTGATTTCGTTGCTGGCGATCATTTTGTGGTTGCTGCGCGGTCAGAGCGAACGTCATGCGGCACATATCAGCGCGATGCAAAGGGAAGACGAGCGTACCCTGGTGAGCAAGTCACGCCGCGAGATGCTGAGCGAAGGCCGTTTCTATTTGATACTTCCCGCAGTGCTGACTCCGTCTTACGTCCTCACGGCGCTTTTTTTTCACCATCTTACGCTTGCCGAAGGCAAAGGTTGGTCCGGTCTCTGGGTGACCAGTAATTATTGGGTATATGCACTTTGCACCGTAATGACGTCACTGATTGCGGGGCCGTTGATCGACCGCTTCACCGCCGCCCGCGTGGTTCCTTTTTATCTCGCTCCGTTGATTGCCGCGCTATTGCTGCTGGTGCCCGCAAAGGATCCCTTATGGGTGATCCCGTATATGGTCCTGATCGGCATTAATACCGGCATTTATTTCACCGCAATCAGCGCCCTGTGGGCCGAACTCTACGGCGTACGCTATCTTGGCGCGATCAAGTCGCTGGCGGGTTCACTGGGAGTCTTTGCCAGCGCGATGGGCCCGGTCACCATTGGCGCCATGCTCGACCAGGGCTTCGGCATCGAAGACGTGAGCCTCGCTTTTGCGGTGTTGTGCACGCTCACAACGCTACTGTTGATTGCCGGCCTAAGAAGGTACCGTCGGTAATGAGCCTATTGTCGGTGCCCCGGTGTACAATTGACATGAAATGTTGGCGTAACCCGTCGACCAATAACAAATCCTATTGAACCTACCGGAAAGAGTACGAATGAAGCAAACAAGACTATGGTTGGCACTGATGGCATGCCTGATGAGTGCCTTGATTTCGGGTTGCGGCGGCAACGGAGTCGTTGTCGACTACGCGCCTGTATCGAGGTGCAATTCCATCGATCTCGACCCGGGTGAATGCCCACGATGATCATGTAGGCCGATGCATCCCGGCGAGGGCGCCGCTCCGACACCAGCTCGCATGAAACCTTTGCAACATGCAGAAACGATGACTCCGACCGAACTGCTGCCACATCAACAGTCGGCCTGGGCGGCGCAGCGCGAGCATGTTTTGCACCATTCCTCTTTTTACAACGAACTATGGCGTGGATGCAATCCACCGAAGGACCTGCGCGACTTGCCGTTGCTGCCGCTGTCGTCGAAAACACAGCTGCGGAAATCCCAGGCAAATCACCCGCCATTCGGGAACTATCTCGCTGCCGGCCCCGAAACTGTGTCGAGGCTCCACCGCACATCCGGAACCACCGGGCAGGCCATGAACCTTGCCCTGTCCGAAAGAGACTGCGGGATCGTGGAGTCGGTTGGGGGGCGCAGCCACCGTGCCGCGGGGCTGACCCCGGCGCACACGGTCGTCCACTGCCTTAACTACCAGATGTGGATGGGCGGGGTGACCGACCATCTGACGCTGGAGCGAACCGGGGCGACTGTGGTGCCTTTCGGCGTAGGAAACACGGAGCTGTTGATCCGCACGATCCGTGAGATCGGCATCAACGCTATCTCCTGCACTCCCTCATATCCCGCGGTCCTCGAGCGTGTGCTGGCGGAACGATTCGGCGATGTTCGACCCCGGGACCTCGGGCTAAAGCTGGGTCTGTTCGGAGGTGAAGCGGGGCTCGATGATCCCGCGCTGCGCGAGCGCATCCTCGTCACCTGGGGCATGGAACCGCGCAACGCCAATTACGGGGTATCGGACGTCTTCTCGAATTTCGCCGCGCAGTGCGCACTCGACACCCGGCTGCACTTCCTGGCGGGTGACGTCCTGTATCCCGAACTAATCGACCCCG
>CAMYOI010000286.1 GCA_947259955.1 uncultured Gammaproteobacteria bacterium | reverse complement strand
GTCATCGTGCTCAACGAGCGGCATCTCAAGAGGCTCATGTCGTCATATCTGGATTACTACAAACATGCTTCATTACACACACCTTTCTATGTTGTTGAAAAATTTAGCTTTGTTTGATTGGCTGGTGGTTCTGCGGGGGATTTGCAACGGCGTTGCACTCGCCCAACCAATTTCCCGGCTGCTTCGCTCTCCAAGATGCTGCGATTAAATACCCACGGTCCGTCACTCAAAGGATGATCGGCTTCGATCTCACCGCGTTCGACAGCCAGGCGCAGTGTTCTTCCGCTGATGCCCAGGAATTCGGCCGCTTTCGTGAGGTTCATCCAGCCCTCTGATTGGCATCGTTCCGGACAGTGCCGGGGAATTTTGTGATGACTGCGCAGCGAGGTCACTCGTTCCCGCGTCCAGCGATTACCACGCCCCGTACGCAACCCATTCCGATTGAGTACGCCGGCGATGATGTCATCGGTACAGATGCACACCAGCACCTGTACCGCCTCGATGGTCGATTCAGGGGCCTGGGCGCTTGACTGGCCGCGACGGCGTCGCGGCAACCTCAGCTCAGTGTGAACCCCGCCTTGCCAATGAATGACGAGGATAATTTTACCCGCTTCTGCGTCAACGTCGGCGATGACTTCATGGATCAGTACACGGACAATCCGCTTCTTCAATCGCACGCTCGTTTCGGGATGCGCCCACACCGCTTCCAGGTCACCGGCCAGACTTTGAAAGTCTTCGAGTGTGGGTGTTATCCGGGTGGTGCCTTGGCTTCGTTGCAGGTCAATGCGCTGCTCCAGTTCATCGACACGCTGTAGGGCTTGATTCCAGCGTCGCTCCAGTTCACTCGTTACCAATCGGTTGTCGGGGTCGCTGGCATCGTATTGCTTCCATGCACGGTTCGCGGCATAGCGAGCGGCTTCCAGATCACGCCCCAAGGCAGCCAGCACATCATCGTGCTCACGGGCAGTGTGCTGATCGGCCAACACTGCCGCCTCCATTGCCCCAGGCTGCACCACGCGTAACACCTGTTGGCTGATTGCCTCATCAACCGCGGTACCGCCGAAGGCGATACAGTTCACCTCACCATTGTCCAGCCTACCACGGCAGCAAGCATAGCGCAGCACCGTCGCGTTGGAACCGGTATAGTTCACAGTCAATTTGCGCCCGCATCGCCGGCAACGCAACAGACCAGCGAGTAAGCCCGACCCCCGTTTAGCCGCGCCCGGTTTGCCAGCGCCATATCCATTGTCTGTAAGCATCTGCTGAACGTGCTCAAACTGTTCCCAGCTAAGATAGCCTTCGTGAGCCTCAGGAATCAAGGCTAACCACTGCTCGCGCGGTTTACGGCGGCTGACGCGACGTGGCTGACCCTGCGCATACTCAGTGGTGTGTTCGCTCTTACCATAGGCATACGCGCCCCCATAGGCCGGATGGGTGAGTATGCGATAAACGCTGCCATACGAAGGCCGCCGCCAATGTGTTTCCCGGCCAGGAAGACGCCCCGGTAGCGCCACATCGTGCTCGATAAACCACAACAGGGTTTGCCGGGCGCTACCCAACTCGAGAAATTTCGCAAACACTAACCGAATGGCCTCCTGAACTCGCTGATCCGGATCTTTCTCAAGCCGCTGGTCCTCGGTTTTCAAAAAGCCCACTGGGGCAGAGACAATCAACTCGCCACGACGCGCTTTCTCGCGCCGGGCTTGCACTGAGCGTTCACGAAGCAGATCGAGCTCATACTCGTTCAGACTGCCCTTCAAACCTAACAACAGGCGATCATTACCGTGGCGCGGTGTATAGACCGCCTCTTGATCGATGAGCAGCGTATCGACCACCCGACAGACTTCGACCAGTTGCTGCCACTCGCGATTGTTGCGGGCAAATCGTGAGACCTCTCGCGCCGCCACGGCTCCAACCTGCCCCAGACACACCTGGGACACCAGATGTTCAAAGCCGGCGCGGTGAACGGTCCCCGCTGCTGAGCGACCAAGGTCCTCATCAACGACCTCGATCTCGCTCCAGCCCAGTTGCCGTAATCGATCTTTCATCGCGTACTGTAGCTGCTGACTCTCTCGATTGTGGACTACCTGGTATGTCGTGGACTGGCGCACATACAGCATCGCCTTGCGCTGTCGGTGATGATCCTTGATTTTATCACTCATCATTTCCCTCCTGACCCACTGGAGTGGATCGCTGAGTCTTCGGACGGCGTTGCAGCAGCAGTTGAGTCAACAGGCTTACTGCCTCTCGACGTATCGTCTCCGGAAGGTTCTGCCAGTGGGGTTCGAGCTGGGGTGGATGAAACAACTCGTGTTGAATGCTCGGTCGCTGGGTGCGTCGCATTAGCCTCTCCTGGTGGGGTCAAGCAATGAGGCTGAGCTTGTAACACGGCACTGTCGCTGTACACCGCCGCGTCCGCGAACAATGCTTTTAACTCCAACAAGGCATCAATGCGCACACGCGGTTCCACTTGCAGGCGCATCGCGCTGCAAATGACCGGGTCAAACATCCATTGAGGGATCTCTAATGTTCTGCCACGTTCATCGGACTCAAGCTGACAGCGAAATTGCGCCAGAATGCGCTTCATTCGGGCCTGATGAATGACTACCGCCTGATCGTGCCAGGGATGCCAGGGATAGCAGACTGATCGCGATTCGGTATTATGGGCGTTGAGTTGCTGAGTTGTACCATCCGTGGCGAACACACCAGTCCTTGGATAGTGACGCGCCGGACGGTCGTCCCGTACACGCAGCGGAACCCTGCAACGTCGTTGAATTCCCAGCCGTCCACGGCATTCACCATGTCTATTTTCCAAAGGCCGAATGAATATTCGGGAACGACGGGATATTGCACAATGGAATATTTCATTGTTACAGAGAAATACGTTGTATGGATGATCATGAGTCTGGACATTGCAGAATCAGCCATGTGTGTGCCACTCAGGGCTGGTCAGAAGTAAACTCGATAAAATTACAGCGAGCGTTGTCGTTGTGCAGCCAGTGCGGCGTGCCGTAAACGAAGATGTTGCCGCCAGGAGTAATATGCAGACCACCCCCGGCGTTGAAACTGCAATAGGAATCGTCCCCCTTGAAGTGAAGACCCTTAACCTTTTGTATCATCTGGCCCGCGTTTGTGTCGGTCGGCGGATCCTGAGGATCGAGCACAACTCGATAGATTTCGGCATAGTTCTTTCCTTCGATTACCGGAGACAGCGGGTTGGAATTGCGGAAACCGATGAGGTACAAGTCGCCACTGATCGTGTCCCGTATGAGATTCAGACATTGATACTGCGAGTGCTTGTTCTGGGGAAACTTGGGAATCGACTCACCACGTACCTGCGATATACGTTGCCATGTCTTAGACGTCGCGCTGGTGGTCAGATAAAAGTCGAGGGTCTTGTCATCCCAGACAATAGCGACTTTCCGGCCACCTGGTAGTGTAGACAATCCGACTGCGTAGGCTTTTCTCGTCGGTCGGTCGTCGATTCGAAGTGCCTTGATCTCTTTGGGTTTGGTATGTGCACTAATGTTGTAGAAACGCACTTGGGAACTCGCTTTTTTTGCCTGGGGGAGCTTTCCGTAAATTGGAACAGCCAGTGTTGCACCCATCAACTGTAGACCACCAGCGTGCCACAGATTGACATCGATGGTCACCACTATCACGATACGGTCCCTGGGATCAGGATAGCGGAAATTGTAAGGCGAATCCTCCGGTTGATATGATGGCCAACTCCATGATTCCTTTGGTGATCTCGTACCCATCTCAACAACGATTAGACGCGACCCCGGCGAATTCTTGCTCCGCGGGGCCACGCCGGCAGAGAGAAACAGGTACTTACCGTGACGTTGGATGCCTTGAAAGTGATTCTTTCGATTCCCCTCGGGATACTGGATGAACTCGGGGTGGGCGATCACGTTACCGTTGTTCGCACCCAACCTCCGGGCGTGTGTCACGCTACGCTTGATGGCATCCAGTTTCTGGAGTACGTCGCCGGTCCAGTTCCGTTTTTGTGACATGGCTACACTCCTCGCAAGTCAGACAATTTGGGATTAATACTGGCGCAGCCTGTTCGGAAGAGCATCTGTGCCACACGGCGATATCTGACCGAACGCTCTCTAATCAAGTTTCTGGGTCTTCAACACCGCGAGTATACTAACTATTTGAACTGTGCACTGGACGACCAAGTTGGCCAGTCTACCGGGGGGAGGTTCTACTTCGATGAATACAACCGGGGCTGTGGGTAAACGATTTGTGGTCGCCCTTGTGGTTATCACTATCTGCGTGATTGATACGGGATGTGCCGTCTATCACGTATACGGCGTCGGTGGTACGGAGGGGCGAGAGCAAGGTAATCAGCCGGGCACCGAATGGAACCGTAAAACTCTGCACAATTTCGGTTGGGGTGCAAAAAGGCAGGATCTTCCTGCTGAAAACTGTCAGCTTGGCGACGGGCAGCGTCTGGGAATAGAGGAGATCAAAGTTGAGACGAACCTCGGCTATGGACTCATCTCTGTCATAACCCTTGGGATCTGGCTTCCGATCGATATGGGTTGGCGCTGTGCAAAGCCACCTGTCTCGTCGGGCACGTTGTAGGGAGTGCTGGGTATGATTAGAAGGAATGGTCCAAGAGAATGGCAAAATATTCACGTTACTGAAAAAACCAATGTCAAGGATCTCATAGACATTGATAATTCTGTTTCAACCGGACCCCAGCCATAGGGCTTCGCACTCCTAATCAATGCCGCCGAGGAGATCGATACGCTTGTTCAAGAGGCCAGCCGCAATGGGACAAGGATTCGGGCTCTTGGTTCTTCTTGGGCACTGACGGATATTGCGATCACCGACGGCTGGCTGATAAACACGAAGCTCCTGAATGCCTGTTTTGATATCTCGGACAGGTACTTCGAGACCTCTTACTCCGATGAAAAACGGCCGTATCTAATCGTCGCCCAATGCGGAATATCCGTCGGGGAACTCAATATCCATCTGGAAGTGACAGCTACCGCAGGATTCCGGCGCGCTCTCAAGACAGCAGGGATAGGTGCGGGACAGACGATTGCCGGGGCGATTTCAGGAAACACGCACGGTTCCGCAATAAATTTTGGTGCGATGCCTGACTTTGTTGTTGGTCTACAACTCGTTACGGGTGGGGGCAAGAGTCTCTGGATTGAACGTGCCTCCGAGCCCGTCCTGAATGACGAATTCACGCTCAAACTCCATGCGCAGAGGATCAGGGATGACGACGTGTTCAATGCCGCGGTCGTCAGTTTCGGTGCGTTCGGGGTTATAACCGCGGTTGCCATCGAGACGGATTCTGTCTACCACCTGAGGTTTCCTCCCGTTAACGACATCGAACATGACGCACTCAAGGACAAACTGGACAGTTTTAAGTATGACGAGCCAGCCGGCCTGCACCACTACGAGTTTGTATTCGACCCCTATAGCAAGG
>CAMYOI010000285.1:1928-10411 GCA_947259955.1 uncultured Gammaproteobacteria bacterium | reverse complement strand
CCGCATTTCTCACCAGCATCCCGAGCGATGTCGCAGGACAGGTGCCGATGAACGCCGGGCTGGAGTGAGAGGCATAGCCAGTGCTATGGATCGAATGAAGCCCAAGTTCAGCGGGGGCCTGGACCAGCCAGCGCCGGGATAGGCATTTCCAAGACACACTATTTTTGGGCAAATCCATAGACTTCAATGTTTGCAATGCTCAAAAAGCATCCATAGCCGCCTGGTGAGAAATG
This sequence comes from uncultured Gammaproteobacteria bacterium, assembly GCA_947259955.1. Classification (GTDB taxonomy): domain Bacteria; phylum Pseudomonadota; class Gammaproteobacteria; order Arenicellales; family JAANXG01; genus JAHEKE01. The sequence goes on along the minus strand of CAMYOI010000285.1, from coordinate 10,178 downwards.
CGGGTTAAGATCCTGATTGTATTTACCCTTCTTGTTTCGTTTACACACGGGTCTACAGCTGAGGACGAATCACCACACGGTACTACTCATACGGTTGACTCACTGATCGAACTCACCCGGGAATTGAACAAAGAATCCAGGATTGATCAGGATGACAGACTTCTCCCTACTCGTGAGAATGATCCCGGGCGTATTGCGAAAGGCGAAAAGCTATACCGGGAAAATTGCATTCAATGCCACGGCGAGAAGGCACGCGGGGTGCCGAACTGGCACCAGCGCGATGCTTCCGGCAACTTTCCGCCGCCGCCGCTGGATGGAACGGCTCATACCTGGCACCATCCCAAAGCCCAGTTAATCGAGATGATCCGGATCGGCAGCAGCATAATGCCCTCGTTCAATTCAGAACTAAGCGCAGATGAGATTGGCGATATCATTCATTGGTTTCAATCCTTTTGGCCTGATGACGTGTATCAGGCATGGGCGAGGCAAAATGCGGCGTTTGAGCACACCAATAACTGACCTTTGTGTTTTCTTCCGCTCGTACGGGCTGGCAATCGCAGCCGTGATCTGCCTGGTTGCGCACGCCGGAAGCTTGGAAGCTCAGAGCAATGATCTCCAGTACGGGCTCAGCCCGGCCCACGGCTCACCCATGGCTCCCGAACTGGATCTGCCGGGCCTAGACGGAAAACGATATCGATTATCTAAATACCGCGGCAAAGTCGTCATCGTCAATTTCTGGGCAACGTGGTGTCCGCCCTGCATCACGGAAATGCCGACGCTTCAAGAAGCTTGGCACCAACTTCATCCCAGCAACTTTGAAATCCTGGCGGTCAATCTCGGTGAGGATACGGAAACGATACAACGCTTTGTCGACAGATTTGAGCCGAAGCTGAAGTTTCCTATCCTGATGGATTTGGATCAAACCATTATGGATACGTGGCGTATTCGAGCTCTGCCGACGAGCTATGTTATAGATACAACGGGCCACGTGGCATACATTGAACTGGGGCCGCGGGATTTCAGCCATGACCATGTAATTTCAAGGTTAAAGGAGCTCATGGACACGGACGCGGATGAGTGATCCTGATTGTCGCTTTCGATGCTAAATACAGCGTGTCTGGCAATGAATATCAGGGAACTTTGGGTCCCTGCATTACTCTAATGGTGATCGGCAGCAACCAACCAAGTAACCGATTTCGCTATTTCTTGATCATGTCAGGTTCCGACGACAGCAAATTAAAACTGATCGCAACATCCCTTGCGTTGATTTTAGCATTGCAGGGAGTATCCACAGGTGTGTTTGCGGCCGGCGGTCATTTTGAGGACACTGGGTGGATGGTACAGTGCGGCCCGAATTATGATTGCTATGACAACGGTGAAGCACGACTTGATCATGCGGCATTTTGTCATGGTCAACACTGCGTGAATTATTTCGCTGTAGGGCCCAGCCTGTTAACAATTGTCGACCGTAACCTCGGGCTGATTATACGCGATCAGCGCACCTGGCAATTGCAGGCCGACTGCCAGCCTCGAATTAAGCCACCCCGCATATCCTGATCTCACGGGTCGGCTTGGCCGACCAACTGATTCAGAACATTCCCAGCAGGTAACTCTGGCCTGCCTTCCTAACGTTAACCGGAGGGTTGACGATGAAACTGAAGACTTATTTCGTGATTGTGCCTGCATGTTTGGCGATGTTTCCAACGCACGCGGCCGATTCCGTTCCGCAAGCGGTTATTAATACCGCAACACAGTACCTGCCCGGGTTCAATTCGGGTCGCATTGAGCCATCCCCCATTCCCGGCTTGTACATGCTGAGGTACGGCCCGAATATTTTCTATATGTCCGCGGATGGTCGCTACATCGTGCGTGGCGACGTCATAGACATCACCGAAGGGAGTAACCTGACAGAAATGGCGCGGAAGAAGGCGCGTATCGATTCCATTATTTCACTGAAGGAGGATGACATGATTGTATTTTCTCCGGAAATAGTTGACGCCACCGTAACCGTATTCACCGACATCACCTGCCCGTATTGCGCCAAGTTCCACCAGGAAGTTCCAAAACTGAACGAGAATGGAATAAAAGTCCGCTATCTGGCCTACCCGCGGGTCGGCGTCCCGTCCCCGGTAGCGGAAGACATGGCTTCGATCTGGTGCGCGGATGATCGGCATCAAGCGTTAACCGATGCCAAGGCCGGGCTTGGTGTAGAGCCGGAAACCTGCACAAACCCGGTCAAAGAACACTATGACGCGGGCAACAAGGTCGGGGTCGAAGGCACGCCAACTATTGTTCTCGAGGATGGAACCATGCTTGGAGGTTACGTTCCTTACCTAAGACTAGCCGACGCTGCCCGACAGGCGAGCAAACAATATTTGGGCAGATGATGAACCTGGCCAGCCGATTTTTCTGGATGGCGTTATGGGGCATGGTGAGTCTCTTGTCGACGCCCGCTTTTTCCCAGTTCGAGTTATCCAGTCCCGACTCTTCGGAATTACAACAGTCCACACTCCAGGAAAATGAGAAATCGGATGAGATCACTTCATTGCAGTCTCTCAGGGATCTCATTGGAGCGTCCGAGGCACAAACGGAGTTCCTGGATCCAAATGTGGCTTATCTCATTGATATCCAGGCCAAGGATGCTGACACCCTGACCGCACGATTTACGATCGAGGATGGCTACTACCTGTATCGCGACAAAACCAAATTCAAAAGTCAGACCGAAGGGGTGAGTCTTGTTGAGCCATCGTTGTTGGGCAAAGCAATGAAAGATCGAAGCTGCAGGGAGGCATACTGTCGATTTCTTACGTGTTCGGAACCGCGGCGACCTACACGGCAGTGGGAGTCACAGCAGGCGCTACTGGTGATCAACTACAAGCCTATTTCCAGAACCCATGGGGTATCGGTATTGTAGTGGCAATTCTGGTTTTAATGTCACTGTCCATGTTTGGCCTGTACGACATTCAAATTCCAGCATCAATGCAGTCGAAACTACAAACACAAACGGGCCGTCTGAAGGGCGGCGCGCTGGGAAGCGTTTTTATCATGGGTGCCATTTCTGCGCTGATCGTTGGGGCATGTGTTTCACCCGTGTTGATAGCGGTACTGGGTCTGGCTATCGAACGGGCGGATCCGGTTTTGGGCGGAGTGATCATGTTCTCAATGGCGCTGGGCAGTGGCGTGATCCTAATCGGCCTGGGATTCGGCGCCTCGTATCTGCTGCCGAAGGCCGGGCCATGGATGGAAAACGTCAAGTACGTTTTCGGCGTCTTGCTGCTGGGCGTTGCCATCTACATGTTGGGCGCGTTACCCGACCTGCCCGTCCTCTATCTATGGGCAATTTTATTGATTGTGGTATCGATATACCTGGGGGCCCTGGAGTCGCTGCCGTCGGGAACATCCGGGTGGCGTTACTTGTCGAAAGGGCTCGGGGTGTTCGTCCTGATATGGGGTGTGTTGGCGCTGCTGGGCGGCATGACCAACAACAGGGATATCACACGTCCGATAGATCTGTCGACTACCGGGTTGTTTGCATCAGCGGGCCTCCGTCCGGGCCTGAACAAGGATGAATCGCATATCGTTTTCACGAGAGTATCTGCAATAGAGGAACTGGATAAACATCTTTCAACGGCCAGGACCAATGGTCGCCCGGTCATGTTGGACTATTACGCGGACTGGTGCATCGACTGTATTCGGATGGAGAAATCGACCTTTGGCAATCAAGCGGTTGTGAGTGAACTAAGCGACTTTGTCATGCTGCAAGTCGACGTTACCGATCCCCGCAATCCGATAACTAATGCAATAAAAAAACGATACGGCGTCTATGGTCCACCGGCGATGTTGTTCTTTGACACCTCCGGGAATGAGCGAAACGAACTTCGACGGTACGGGTATATGGGGCCTGAAGAATTCTTAAATCATGTCAGGAAAATCTGACAGTCCAAATACGGGCGACGCTAGCAGCTGACCTACAACTAATCACAACCAAGGAAATATCGATAATGAACAACCCACCAAGCAAATGTGCGACGATTTCGATTGCCCAAAGTATTCTAAATTCTATCTGGCCTTACGTCACCGGCAGGCGAGGTTTTATTCTGATAGCGGTGTTGGTTGCGATCGTTGGGATAACAATGAACTGGGGATGGCTGGTGGCAGTGGGAGCTGCTCCTCTCCTGATAGCAATCCTGCCTTGCGCCGCCATGTGCGCCCTTGGATTGTGCATGAATCATAAAAAATAGCAGGGAACGTTAATAATGCCTGGTGAAAATATCATGGAGTCCTCTAGTCTCCTGAGGAAACGAATTTTATTTCTGGTTCCAATTGTTTTATTTCTCGTCATCGGGATATTTTTAGGCATCGGTCTCACACTCAACCCGCGTGAAGTTCCCTCCCCTCTCGTCGGGAAACCCGTTCCTGATTTCGACTTGCCGCCCGTGAAAGGGCGGAATCTTGGCCTGGCGACCGCCAACCTCAAGCAGGAAGTGTCCCTGGTCAATGTGTTCGCCTCCTGGTGCGTGGCGTGCCGGCAAGAACACCCGTTGCTGATGCGGTTGAGCCGATCTGGCTCGGTCAACATCCATGGCCTTAACTACAAGGATGAACCTGATGATGCGGCCCAGTGGCTGGATGCACTGGCCGACCCGTACACTCGCACGGGTTCCGACTTTGACGGAGAAGTTGGTATCGACTGGGGCGTCTACGGCGTACCTGAGACCTTCGTGGTCGATCGCAAAGGACAAATTGTCTACAAACACATAGGGCCTATCGCACAGGAAGATCTCGATCAGAAGATCCTGCCAATTTTAGAAGGTCTCAAGAAAATCAGCGGCCAGCAGGGTGGATGAACCAGAGCGTGTTGGCTGGGCTTTTCCTGGTGCCAACCCGATTGAGCCCACCTTCACACGAATAAGGTGCAAGGCGCCAAAATAGCCGTACTCCTATTCGTGCTTCACGTCATATCGAAGCGCGGCGTTTTCTGTTTGAATGAGACACTAGCCCGCATTTCTCACCAGGATCCCGAGTACTGGCGCAGCACAGGAGCCGATGAACGCGGGGCTGGAACGAAATGCATAGCCGTAGCTATGGATTGAGTGGAGCCCAAGTTCAGCGGGACCTGGACCAGCCAGGGCCGGGATAGGCGTTACCCATACAAACTGTTTTTCAGACAAAACCGAGTTACCCATACAAACTGTTTTTCAGACAAAACCGAATTCCTCTATAGTTACAATGCTTCAACAATCATCCGGAGCCGCCTGGTGAGAAATGCGGGCTAGTATCCTGTCCCGTAAAATAGTGGTATTTCAGCGTGCCAAGAAGCGCTCAGGCGCGAGGCACGCCGAGGAGGAATAGCCGTAGATTGCGACGAGGGGTAACAACGTGAATGGGCGCCTATTGGCGCGCCCTGCGGGAGCCCCCCAATGGGCCCACTACGTCGTTGCAGCCCTTGGAAAGGGCTAGCCATTACCTGCGGACTGCGCCTCGTATTGAACCCATTGGGGGGCTCTGAAATACCACTATTTTACGGGACAGGATACTAGCGTCGTTTACGCTTTTTCGCCTTCGAATGCGCCCTAGAGGATTTGGGTTTGCTCCTTGAGCCCGATTTCTCAGAGGGAGTCAGTCTTTTTTTCAATCTTCGAATCGGTTTGCCGAGGGAAGTGGCGACGATTATGAAGATACTCAGCCCGAATACGTAAAACACCCAGACCGGCACTTTTCCGCCGGTGTCCGATTGTTCCTCGATCAGCTGCCCGCCAACGATATCGACACGGTGAACACGCGCAGTTGTACTATCACTCTGGTCGAAATCAGCACGCACGACTCCTTCCCCGAACTCGGTTTTGATACGGATCTCCCTCCCCAGGTCGGCGTCATGCAGGTGCAATCTTACGCTGTAATAGCCGTCGCTATCGGTAGTTCCACGCCCGCCCGTACCGTTGGCGCTTACTATTACTGTGGTGGATGCTATTGGCGATTGATCTTCATTCAATACGTAACCGTTGAGTGTGTAACGGTGGTCGGCCTCGTGTTCCCCAAAGGCATTGGACATGTTCAGAACGAGCACGGACAAGATCACCAGGCTGGCAAAACGCTTCCAATTGGTACGGACACTCGAATTCACTGCATCGTCGAACCGAAAAATGCGGGCGATCAAGTTGGAACTGGCCGTGTTGCTGTTGATTTCCGGTGTTGCTTCATTGATGAGCATTGATTTTCCCAGAAGGTCGGTTGTGGATGTAAAGCCGTTTCTGCAGCGCCCAGAAAATTCGCACGCCCAGCAACAGCACGAGCAAGCCCGTATAGATAAGCGGCTCGGACACGTCGGACTTGACCAGCCACCAGAAGTGCACAATCCCCGCGGCGGCAGCCACATAGACCAGTTGGTGGAGGCGCTGCCAGCGCAAGGCGCCGAGGCGTCTCACCATCCCGCGTGTGGAAGTCGCAGCCAGCGGGATCAGCAGCACGAAACCCAGAACACCCATGGTGATGTAAGGGCGATACAGCACGTCCTCGATGATGGAATCAATCAAGAATTGCTGATCGAGCCATACGTAGCTGATCAAGTGCAGGCAGGCATAAAAGAATGCGAACAAACCCAGCATGCGCCGCAAGCGAAGTATGAGGTTCCAACCGCTCAGGCGCCTCACCGGCGTTACGGCCAGTGTGATGACCAGGAAACGCAGCGTCCAGTCGCCGGTGAACAGCCGAATCGTTTCAATGGGATTGGCGCCGAGCTCACGCTGAACTCCATCGCGCACGAGCAGGAACAGCGGGAGCAGGCACAGCGCGAATACTACCGGCTTGACAACTCGTCGGAACCACTGCGTACGGCTGAACGAATTCAAGTACCCCGCCTCGCTGACGCTGGCGCCTCCATCGGACGGACTAAAAGTACTTGGTCAGATCCATCCCCGCATACAACTGGCCGACCTCCTCCGCATACCCGTTGAGCATGAGTGTTTTTTGCTTAGGTTCGAACCAGGACTCAGCACCGATTCTGCGTTCGCGCTTTTGACTCCAGCGCGGGTGATCGACATCGGGGTTGACATTGGAATAGAAGCCATATTCCCTCGGGTTTGTCTGGTTCCAGGTTGCTACCGGTTCCTGTTCCGTGAAACTCACCTTGACAATGGACTTGATGCTCTTGAAACCGTATTTCCAGGGCACTATCAGGCGCAGCGGAGCCCCGTTCTGATTTGGCAACACCTCGCCAGATCAGGCGCAGCGGCGCCCCGTTCTGATTTGGCAACACCTCGCCGTAAACGCCTACGGCGAATATGGACAACGGGTGCATCGCTTCATCGATGCGCAGACCCTCACGATAAGGCCACTCCAGACCGCCCCCAAAGAAGCCCGACTTCTGCCCGGGCATCTGTTCGGGATCGTGCAGGGTTTCGAAGGCGACATATTTCGCGCGCGAATTGGGTTCGAATCGCTTGAGCACATTGGCGAGCGGTATACCCACCCAGGGCACCACCATGGACCAGGCCTCGACACAGCGAAACCGATAAATGCGCTCTTCCAGTACATGGGGCTTTATAAAATCATCGATGCCGTAGACACCCGGCTTGCCGCACTCACCCTCAACGGCGATATTCCATGGGCTGATTTTCATCTTGCCGGCATATTTCGCCGGGTCTTTCTTGTCCGTCCCGAATTCATAGAAGTTGTTGTAGCTCGTCACATATTCATAGGGAGTCAACTGGGCATCGGCGCCGTAGCCGGTTTTACGTACATTTGCCAATTTGGTTCCTGCCTGCACCGATACCTGTCCGAGCAACGCCGGACCCGCGGTGGCAGCCACCGCAATATTTCGCATAAAACGGCGGCGTTGCAGAAACAGTTCCCTGTCGGTGATTTCCGAGCCGTTGATGTCGGGCCTGCGCTTGATAATCAGCATTAAGGATCTCTCCGCGGTCTCATCGCCTGAATTCTGCAGTTCGTGTTGGGCCCGGTTATACTATCGCTAATGCTTTCAACCTCATCGCGATGCGATGAACACCCGGGCAGATTCATTTGGTCGTATTGATACGACCCGTGGGCCCGGACAAAAGTTCCTATAGAAAGTTCCTCCAAACCACTTTATTAAGACCCTCTAAATGGATTGATCACCCGTCGGGAGCGTTCTAGTGTACCCCGTCGTAAATCCTGTGACATTCAGAGCCCCCCAAGACCACGGGGACAAGGCGCGCCTCGCAGGCAATATCCAGATATTGGCCAGAGGTGCAACGCAGTAGCCGTGGTTCT
>CAMYOI010000285.1:0-1903 GCA_947259955.1 uncultured Gammaproteobacteria bacterium | reverse complement strand
ACGGTTTTCTCTATCGAAATCGCGCAAACTTTAAACCTTGCGCCAACTACAGAGTCAATAGCAATTGATTTGCGAAAAATACAACAACAATTCATACGAGATTGGTTGGCACCATATTCAAAGCTGAATTCAGTGTTCGAAAAAACGCGGTAATCCGCTGTCATCATCTACGTACTCATTGCTGCCGGTTCGTAAACGACAGGTCCGGATGGGTATCTAATGGTTGCTATCGCTCGGGACCCTGGTGAGAAATGCGGGCTAGTGAGGGTCAATTTGATCAACTTGACTTGGCATACGCAAATTCGGCGCGGAGTGAGACAAACACCAAAATGGTGTACAAACATTTAGCCTGGCTATAACAGCCAATGAACAGATTCACGCAATATTTGGTTCACCTCGTGCAAGTCCTCCCCTGCGATTCCCACTATGGCCATACTGCCGTTACTAATGGGCATGAGCGTACCTTCGATTTTTGTCCCCTTCGGCTTTGACATAGCCATAAATCGCGCCTTAGGCACATACTTATCTTTCAATATGAGTGCCAGAACCGGTCCTTTCTTCCCCGCGATAACTATGTGTACACTCCCGTACTCCGAGAAATCACATAGACTTGCGTATTTTATGCCGCCGATATCGCCATTGATTACACCACCTACGGATGATAATACCGCTGCGATCTCCTTACCCTCCATGTCCTCACTCTGTACGAGCGATTCCCATTCATTTCCAATGTGCTCCGTGACCGCCGCATGAAGTTGAGAAGACATCGGGACCATGAAGAAAGCGCCGCCAAATAACGCTATGGCAATAAAAATACTTGCCGCCAATTTGATTACCCGACTTTTTTCTCGGTTAGATACTCGAACTTGATTTTCAAGTTTGACACGGCTGGCCAAATTCTCGGGGACGTCTACACGAATTGCATCTATTAGCCGTAGATCCAGCGCTCTGGTTTGCGCGGCAAATATTGCGCAGTTCTCGCATTCGTCCTGATGAAACAAGAACTCCCTTCCCTTATGGTTGGGATCCGTTAAGCAGCGGCGGCGAAATTCAAGGCAGTTCATTATCGCATTGTCATTGTAGCCCATATATCAATGACCGGAACTTGAAAACAATCCTTACAAAATCTGCGAATCCTCGGTGTATTCGTGCCGTAGTCGCACTCCCGCAGTAGGGGGTGCTTGCACTAGGCTCACCAATCACAAACTACACAAATGACCTATGTGGTAATTCGGTTAGAAGTAGAAAGCTGTCATCAGGGTTTTCTGGTCAACAACCCGGATTTTCTCAATCGCACGACCGGAAACGTCTTTACAACCTGGCCTCTGCCTTGCGAAATGACGGACACAGTCCCATCAGCGTCATTGTTAACGTGGATCGAGGACTCATCCGAGATTAAATTGCACTTATAGATCTGCATGTCGGGAGCGCCCGCATCCATTTCACAATTCCAGTCTATTCAACCGCAGTGCGTTGGCAATCACAGAAACCGAGCTGAAGCTCATTGCCGCGGCGGCAATGATCGGGCTGAGCAGGATACCGAACGCTGGGTACAGCACACCGGCGGCCACCGGCACCCCGAGGCTGTTGTAGATAAACGCAAACAAGAGATTCTGTCGAATATTGGTCATAGTGGCCCGGCTCAGCTGCCGCGCGCGAACGATACCGCGCAGGTCTCCCTTAACCAGGGTGACGCCGGCACTTTCCATCGCCACGTCGGTCCCCGTTCCCATGGCGATACCCACCTGCGCCTGGGCCAGTGCCGGTGCGTCATTGATGCCGTCGCCCGCCATCGCGACCACGTGCCCGTCCGCCTGCAGCTGCTTTATCTTTTCGGCCTTCTGGTCCGGCAGGACCCCGGCGATGACGTCGTCGATATTGAGCTCCTGTGCCACCGCAAGAG
>CAMYOI010000284.1 GCA_947259955.1 uncultured Gammaproteobacteria bacterium | reverse complement strand
TTTCGAGGAGATGTTTACGGTGACACGGTCAACATGGCAGCCCGTCTTGCGTCTCTGGCCAAATCCGGTGAAATCCTTGCCAGCGGTAGTTTCGTTGACCAGCTGCCGAGCGAAGAAAAACGGTGGTTTCATGCTCTGGATAGCATTACGCTCAAGGGCAAGTCCGCATCGACCAGGTTATATACTCTTTTAGAGCATGGTGAAACCGAACGCACCAGAGTGGTATCCATCGGCACCTCATCCCATTCCGATAGTCAACCACTCCAACCCCGAAAATCAGTCACACTCGAGTACGACGGGGTAGAATACAGATGTGCTGAGCGTAAATCATTGATTATCGGAAGAGCCGACGAGTGCGATCTGGTTATCGGCAAGCCCTGGATATCACGACATCATGCGCGGATCCACCCACGCCACGGAAGGATAGAGTTCGAGGACCAAAGTTCATCCGGAACCTACGTCGTGACGCAGGATTTCTCACCAGGCGACTCTAAATTCTTGTTAAGGACTGCCAATGCTAAGGAATATGGTATTGACTGAAAAACAGTCTGTATCGGCAACGCCTATCCCGGTACTGGCTAGTCCAGGCCCCGCTGAACTTGGGCTTCATTCGATCCATAGCACCGGCTATGCATCTCACTCCAGCCCGGCGTTCATCGGCACCTGTCCCGCGCCATCGCTCGGGATCCTGGCGAGAAATGCGGGCTAGTCGCAAGCAACGGATTGTTCGGTTTCTCCGAGGTACTGGCGTCTTCGTACAATATCGAGCGCTGATGCTCCGATATCACATGCTCGCTCAACGCTGAACACGTCCCAGACATTGACCTGGCCATCATCGCCGGACGTCGCGAAGTGGCTTCCGTCCGGGTGCAATGCTATCCGCCAACTGGCATTACCGTGACCCTGCCATGCTTCAGACAAACGGCGACCGGTGAGGATATCCCAGAAATGCAATTTGCCGGTGCGGTCGGTAACCAAAAGTGTGACACCATCCGACAGATAAGCAACATCGGTTGCGCCGCCTGTATGACCCGCATAGACTGCTTGTTGTTGGCCGGTTTGCAAGTTCCATAGAATTACCACTTCATCACTGGAGGCGGTCGCCAACTGCCGGTTGTCAGGGCTGATAGCGACGCTCCAAATTAAATTGTCGTCAGCGGCTATGATTCGTGTGACGTTTCCGCCACCAAGATCCCAGATCCTGGTTAATCCATTCGTAGCCGCCGTTACCAGAAAACTCTCGTCAGGGGATAACGCCATGCGCGTAATGCGTCCACTTCCACTGGGCAGATCACGTATTTGCTTACCAGTTTTTGCATCCCAAATACCTAACGCCGCCTCACCTGCCGTTACCAGCTGTTCGCCGCTTTTCGCGAAAGCAATGGACCAGACAGGGGTGTCGTGCGCTTGGACAGACCATATCTGGTTTCCGTCCAATGCATCCCAAAGGATGAGTCGGCCATGCCTGTCAGCCGATGCCATTACATCGCCCTCCGGCGAAAATGCCACAGCCCATACCTGCTGGTCGTGCCCGCTGAGCTCCAATGGTTGCTGGCCGGACACGAGGTCCCATATTTGAACGACGCCAGCATCATCACCCACGGCCAATCGGTCTCCATCCGGGCTGAAGGCCAAACCTTTGGCGGCTCGTCCGGTGACAGGATGCCTGCGCGCCAACGGCGTTTTAACGCCTAAACTCCACATTCGTACTGATTGATCCCGGCCGAGGGTTGCCAGGACGGTATGGCTGCTGTTCGTCTTCGCATCGATAATCGATTTGCTGTGGCCGGATGTCGTAGTCATCGCGGTTTTGTTTCGTTCGACATCCCAGAGTTTTAGCGTGCCATCTTTGGTGCCACCAATTAGATAAGCTCCATCTTGGGTAAATTCGACCGCGCCGATGGAGCCTTCACCATCAAATGGCCGATCCAAGACACGTCCGCTAGGATAGTGGAACAGTTTTGAGGTGCCATCGGTGCTGACCGTCGCAAAGCTGTCATGATTCGGGCCCATGACGATCGATCTGAAATTGCTGGTGTGTGCACCGCGAATCGGGTCGAACAACATTTTACGTGTTGCCAGGTTCCAGCCGAAAATCGTGCCATCGCTATAGCCGGCTACCAAGTCGCGCCCGTTCGGGCTGAATTCGACGCTGTTGAATTCATAATCCTCGCTCGCCAACACTTCGCCCGAAGTCGACGCGTTCTCGGTATTCCACAAGCGTACGGTTCCGTCACCGCCCGCCGCCGCCGCCTGCGTACCGTCGGGATGAAAGCAGATTCCCATGACTACATCGTCCGTTTTGCCGAGAATTTTACTTTGATTACCGAGTCCTTCGTCAACGAACCAGAGGCGGACGCTGCCATCACTGCCGGCAGAGAGGAGCCGCCTGCCCCGCGGCCCAAACTCCAAATCCCTGATCCCGCCGACATGACCATAGAGGCTGGGTCTTTTGGGTTGTTTGGTTGCTGTATCTATAAGATCTATGGTGCCATCGAGATGCCCTGTCGCAAGTAAGGAGTCATCCGGACTGAGTGCGATGGTTATTGCGTCTCCCACCGCAATGGGGCTGCCCAGTACATGCACGTCGCTCATTGCCAATTCCTGACGTGCCCGGAGCATTGCCGCCCTGGCCTCAAAAGACGGCGGGTTAACCTCTCTGCGCTGCGTCGCTTCCGCTCCCAGAACAAGCGCTAATAGCGGATCCTGACCCACAAGGCCATGAGCTATGGCACCCAGTGCGCCGGCAAACTTCTCATGCGCCTCGATGGTCGCCAACGCGGCCGTTTGTTCATTCTGCTGGGCTTTTTGGAAAGCTAAAAACGCTACTACAGACGCAGCGGTCGCGCCAATGCTGAGGAATGAAAGAACAATCATGGCGAGTCTTCTTTTGTTTCGCGCACGGCGTTCTATTTCCGCCACGGCCGCCTCGGCCTTGGCTTTGGTCTCCGCTGATTCATGCAGGAATTCACGTTCCAGCGTGCCAAGCTGATCAGAATTCCGATCACTCCACTCAAGTGCAGAGAGTAGATGAGTCCCCCGGTAGAGAAGATCGGGGTCCTGGCTCTCGGCCTTCCATTCAGCTGCCGCATAACTTATCCGCTGCCGCGTGCGTAAATCATCGCGTGACTGCTCGATCCAAGTGCGCAATCGTGGCCAGATCCTGATTAATGCTTCATGGGCAATCTGCACGGTCGTGTCATCGAGTGTTAACAGCCTGACTTCAGTCATGCATTCGATGACTTTATGCATAACTTCAGGGTGGGGGTCGTTGTCTATCTCGGAGCGGCCGAGTATTCGGCGCGTATCAGGCTTGCTTTCACCCGGCGTCACCAGGCGGAGAAAAAGCCGCTTGGTGGCTTCTCTTTCAACGGCGTCGAAACGATTCTCGTAGGTTGACTCGGCGGTCTGGCTGATGGCGCCAACTACACCACCTGCTTGACGAAACCCCTCCAAAGTCAGGATATTTCCGCGGCGCCGTGCCCAGGTTTCGACGAGCGAATGTGCAACCAACGGCAGCGAACCCGTCTCGCTTCCGGCTTCATCGATGATCGCGTCTGCCAACTCATTTTCCAGGGAAAGCCCGGCACGCCGTGCAGGGTCGGTAATGGCACGTCGAAGTTCGGCGCGAGACATGGGTCCAACCAGGACCTGGTTATCCGTTATGCGCTCCGCAAGCCACGGGATCTGTGCGCACGCGCCATAAAAGTCGGCTCGAATCACTATAACGATCCGCACGTTGCTGTGCGCCGGGTCCGTCATCGCTGAAAGCGCTGTAATGAACTGTGCGACCTGCCCCTCGGGCGCCAGCGTGAACAGTTCCTCGAACTGGTCGACGCAAAGCAACAATGGTGATTCCTGGCCCTGCTGTTGGTCTACACCGAGATAGCGCGCCATGCCTGGGTGGGCGAGCAGATCATCAATGGATATGGGAGTGCGGTCGTCCGGTGCAAAACTTTTTAGCTGCAGATACAACTCAGCCATTGGGTCCCGCCCCGGTGTAAACAGGGCAAGTCTCCATGAATTGCTATGCGGTAGCGCCCCCGCCTGCAGTGCCGGAATGAAGCCCGCGCGAACAAGCGAAGACTTGCCGCTCCCGGATGGTCCTGCCACGACCATTACTCGATTCGATTGTATTCGTCGAACAAGTTCGTCGATTAAAAATTCACGTCCGAAAAAGAACCTTGCATCTTCAGGTTGATAAGCGGCCAACCCTTTGTAAGGGCACAGTTCAGATGCTGGAGTAAGCCCGGTTGGTCGCTCAAATGCTGCTTGATGGGTTTGTTGTGAAACAGCCTGATATACGGCGGACTGCCAGGCGTGGATATCGCTGAATCGGCTCTGCGGGTCGAAGGCCATGCCCTGTTTGAAGAAATCGTGCCAAGGCAAGGGCAGGTCATCAATTTCTCGATCCACTTCTCCCGGCCGTGGAGGTTTACTGCTTGTCATCACCTGCCATAGCACGGCGGTTGCAGCGTATATGTCCGCGGATGGGGTAATTGCCGCATCGACGTCCTCTTGTTCGGGGGCCTGGTATAGGGGCGTACCTGCTACAATGGTCGCCATCCTTGCGGAGCCAACCAGATCCTTCGCAATTCCCAGGTCGCCAAGCAGTATTCGTTCATTCGTATCGACCAGGTTCGGCGACGTGGGCGGTAGGTTCGTGGTGGCCTTATCTACGGATCTTTCCTCAGGCATACGTCTTGCAAGTTGGAACAGTACGTTCGCCGGTTTTACGTCCCGATGCACAACACCCGCTTCATGAAGTGCGGACAGGCCGTCGCTCAAAGCGTCGACTAGCAACGTAATGCCATGGGGATCGCGTGCGTTTGAAAATCGGTCGAGACGTTCCGCCAACGTGCCCCGGTCGGCAAAGTCCATGACAAAATATGGGCAGCCGTCATTCAGCCTGCCGACATCGTGCACGGTAACGACGTTCGAAGATCTTATGCGGCGCAGAAGACGCGCTTCTTCCAAGAATCTATTTTGAATATCCTCGTTGCGCGCAAGATCCTGGTAGAGGATCTTGATCGCAACGAAGGATTCGAGTTCTTCATCCCAGGCCCGAACGACCAGGGCAAACCCACCTCTCGCTATTTCATCGCGAACCGCATATCGGCCGACGTGAGACGGGAGAATCATTCACGTTTAGACGAGTGCTCTCATAATCGATCGGCGGCACTTACACAATGAAACTTCTTTACGTCGAGAATATTGTGATCACGGTTTGCGGCACTAACGCAGATCGTGGTTGCCGCCTCCCTGACATTCGTTGAGGCGGCACCGGTGGTTATATAGGTTGGATAGTCATCATGCCGGTGCCATCGTCCCTGCGTCACCCCGTGAACGGTCTCGGCATTTCTACCGACTTGCTCGACCGTATAGTTCTCGAGCCACCATACGTGAAAATGGTTTTTCGAATTGTCAGGAGTAAAATTGGCATCGAATGTCAGTTCCAACTCGTCCCCCGAACGCTCTATGTTGGTAATTTTAACTTCGCAACCATCCACCGGACATGCGTTCGGAAGCATATCAGCCGCCGCCGTTACGCCAACGCCCATGGTAAAAATGATGACGCCCAATACGGTTTCGAAAATCCGGGCTCGATGCAAATGATTGGTAATCATTACTGTGTACATTATTATATCTCCTTGAGTTAGGGGTGCGAGAATAACTCCCCTTTTTTCCGAAATCGAGAGCCGTTGGTCTTGTTTTTGAGAGTGCTCCCGTAATTGTGGGAGAGCTTACCATGTCCTGCAGCCAATATAATCGAGGCGCTCCTCATCATTGATATCTCACGCCCCGGCTTTGCCGAGGTTCAGCGCAGTGAAAATGAAATAGGCGCCGTAACTGACAATTCATCCATTGCCAGATTACCAGGTATAGGCGGCATCGGGGCGGCGCGTTGAACCATCGCGTATGCCTCGTCGTCTAGCATCCGAAATCCGGAGCTGCTGACGATGCGGTG
>CAMYOI010000283.1 GCA_947259955.1 uncultured Gammaproteobacteria bacterium | reverse complement strand
CGAAGAGCAAGATCATGACCCCGGAACAGCGTGATCAGATCGTTTCCATCATTGCTGAGACTAACGACCTCACTCTCGCCACCTTGAGAGAAGACGGCTACCCTCAAGCCACCACCGTCAGTTACGCAAGCGACGGCCTGACCATTTACTTCGGCACAATGGGCGCATCCCAAAAGGCAAAGAACATCGCTTTTTGTGACAAGGTGTCCGTGGCCATCGACTGCCCTTACACTAACTGGGAGGAAATCCGTAGCGTCTCGTTGGGCGGTAAGGCTCATGTGGTGGAGGATGCGGACGAATTCGAGAAGGCGAGCGAAATGTTGATGGAAAAGTTCCCCGAGGCCGCCAAGTATGAATCCGAGTTTGAAGCGGAAATGGAAGATTTCGTTTTTATACGCATCGAGCCGGAAGTGATCTCTCTCCTGGACTACAGCAAAGGCTTCGGGCACACGGAGCTCGTGGAAGTATAAATTGGAGAACGGCTGTACCGAATCAAGATAGCCATCTCGGTCAGCCTTGAACAGGCGGATTGATTCGTTACCCTGCTCCCCTAGGGCATCCCCAGCAGCCTATGCGATTCAGCCTTCTTAGAACACTGGCATACTTCGCCGGCGGGCTCTGGACAGCCCGGGGCGGTCGGCGGCGCATCGAAGCTCGGCAGCTGCGGAACCTTCGGCGGCTCGTGGAAAAAACGCGGCGCGACTCGCCCTTGTTTCAACGGCTCTACGCCGATCTGCCACCGACCAGCGAGATCAAATTGCACGACTTGCCGGTGACCCGTAAACCCAATCTGATGCGGAAGTTCGACGACTGGCTGACGATTCGTTCCCTTCCCCTCGAAAGGGCCCGCGAACATCTCCGGGACATCCGGAAGCTTGCCGTGCCGATCGACGATGTCGCCATTTTCCGGACCTCCGGGACATCGGGGGAACCAGCGGTCATCGTATTGCCCTCATCGTTTCTGGAGTATTCTTTCGGAATCACGCTGGCGCGATTCGACCGATCCCAGTGGAAGCTCACCCGGGAAGTCCGCAAGGCCGGCGTGGATGTGACCATCACAGGCGGCAACGGTCACTTTGCCGGCACTGGGTTCAGCAAATTGATAAGCCGTCTGGCGCCGAGGCTGGCGGGGCCGTCGACGTTCATCGAGGCCGAGCAGCCGATCGGCCGGATCGTGGAACGACTCAACGCGATCCCGAAGATCGCCACCATTCTGACCTACCCAAGCACCCTGACCATCCTCGCGAAGGAAAAGGAAGCCGGGCGGCTGCGGATCGAGCCGGCGCTTTTCAAAACGGGAGGCGAGACGCTAACGGATGATCTTCGCGAACGGGTTCGCCGGGCGTTTCCCTCGCTTAAGCACGACGTCGTCGACGTGTACGCCTGCACGGAGTGTCTGGCGCCGTCGATCGAGTGCAGCCACGGGAGGCACCATGTGAACGAGGACTGGGTCATCCTCGAAGCGGTCGACGAAGCGATGCGGCCCGTTCCCGACGGAACGCTGTCGGCGACCGTGCTGCTGACGGTGCTCACCAACGACGTTCAACCCTTCATCCGTTACGACTTGGGCGACTGCATTCGGTTTTACACAGACCCGTGCCCCTGTGGCTCGCCGTTCCGGAGCTTTCAGGTGGAAGGCCGCGAGGCAACACTCGTTCGCGTGGGCGAGGTGACGCTGTCACCGCTCATCTTCGATCTGGAGCACGAGCACGCCCGGCGCATCCAGCTGGTTCAGACCAGCGAGAGAGATTTCGAGGTGCGAATCGAACTGGCCGATGAGGCGGTGGCAAGGGTTGTCTTTCAAGAAGTCATCCAGTCGGTGAAACGGGTGTTTTTCGATAACGACCTGGAGGACGTCGCGGTTTCGGAAAGCCAGGCACCGCCTGAACTCACGGCGAGTGGCAAGTTCCATGAAGTTTTGCCTTTGCGAGGCTTCGATTCGCGAACATGACTGACCAGGCTCCATTCCGCATCACGTTGCCGATCGCGGTGGTGGGTGGCACAGACCGCGGAAAGACCGCGATTGCCATCCGCCACGACGGCTGAGAGACGCATGAAACAGTTTGGTAATTGATGTCTCGTTAGGCTGGTCAATCACGAATAAAAAAGCGGAAGAGATTAAGCGACTGGAGAGAGAGGCGGAGTGGTTCGCCACGATGTACGATAAACAATCAGAGACGTGCAGTCGTTAACGAAAACTATGGATCGCCGGAAGGGGGTGGCTTGAGTTTACGACTCCAATGGTCTAGGTAAACGCTGACGCTCAGTAAGGTAGCTTTTGAGCTTGACGTATGGCTGCATTTGGCCGTTTGCTGTCTGTGCAGTGCAGCAAATTATCCACTAGGCCCTGTAAAATCCCACCGGCAGTAATGGAACCCATTGCAGCCCGTCGAAATTTGAGTGTTCATATCAAATATCGGCGAGGGTGTACTGGCGCTTTCGGCCAAAAGCGGCCGTTCGGTCACGGCCGACAGTCCTCTGGAATGGACGATTAGCAATTGGGAGGGTCGCTCAGGTGATCCATGTCAATGCGGTTGCATTCATTGTGTGATTAACTAGTGGCGAAGCAGAAATCGGGATAGAGAAATGACTGGTATAGACAAGTTGGCAGAACGCCATATCATCGAGCATGAGTCACATCTGAAACGTATCGACGAACTACTGGCACGTGGAAAAAAACTCGCGGCTGAAGAGGCGGAATGCGATCAATTAGGCATGGAGTTGAAAGAAATCCAGGATGATCGCGAAAAGCTTTCCGAGCATATCCAAGAACTCAAGAAAGCACCTGCTGAATATTGGCAGAAGAGATCGTTCGAGAAGGCAGGCCCGATGGGTGTCTGGGATGCAGTGGCCCAACGACTAGAGGAAGTGTTAGAAAGTATGGGAGGGAAATCGAAGTCCGAGTGATTTTCGACATAGCGCCGCCTTGCTACGGTATCTGCACAATGACTTTGGCAGTAAGTATTCTCATACTGGAAGTTTGGGTGATTGTTCACCTGCTCGTTTACACCGTGCTCACGGGCATATCACCTGTGCCCACTACACCCCGTGTCAGGTCGAAGATGCTGGAGGCGGCGCCCGGGGAGGTCGAAGGTATGATACTCGACCTGGGATCAGGATGGGGGAGTCTGGCGTTTGCCTTTGCACGGAAATACCCGCGTTCCCGTGTAGTCGGCTACGAGCTCTCACCCATACCTTGGTGCTTCTGCCTTGTCAGACTCTGGCTCAGGCCGCAGCCCAACCTCGCTTTCCGGCGGATCGATTTCCACAATGCACCGTTCAAGCAGGCTGGTTTGATCGTCTGCTACCTGTTCCCCGGGGGCATGCATGAGCTGAAGCCCAAGCTCGAGCGCGAATTGAACGCGGGGTGCCTGGTCATCAGCAACACTTTCAGTGTGCCGGGATGGGGTTCCGACAGGATCCACGTCGCCGACGATCAGTACGCCACCCCAGTTTACGTCTACGCGATGAACCGCAAAGGTCCATCAGCGCAGACAAGCGACCCGGAGCCGTTAAGCAAATGGTGCCCCCTCGTGGGTGAGCTTTACTCATAACCTATTGAAAGTTCGATCGCTGGCAAGTGGCAGTAGCCGCTTGGGACCAAGGAAAGGACCTTCGTGACGGTCTATCCGATCTTCCGCAGAATACGTTAAGGTCATTAGTAGGCTAATGGTAGAGGCAGGCATTATCTCTTCTGCCGAATCATCTGGATAGCTGCAATCCGTATAGAGGAAATTCTAGCGAATCTGACACCGCTACTGGCCAGTTCAGCCCAGTGTATGATTGTTCACTAAGAGTGATATCTGGTGGATTTCATATTAAAGAGCAAGTTCAATGACCGTGTTAATCATTTCTTCCTTAGAAATGACGTTATCATGATTTTCATCAAAACGATTGAAAATATCGCTACTAAAATTCAAGCCTTTTTCGTGTAACAGGCATTGAGCCAACTCGACAAATTCACCTCGGGATATCACGCCATCTTTGTTTGTATCGAAGATATCGAATAATTCGGCCAACATTTACTCGGTATTCATTTTAATGACTCCCTGAAATACGAGGCTGTACCGGCGTGGCTAATCCGCCCGGCTTCAGTTTATCTCAATGAGAAACATACTATATAAATATTGCGGGTGAATGATAAGTATTGACTGTATTGGGAAGGACACGGCCTACACGCTGGAAGCAAGGCATTCACCCTGCTAGTCGTTCCAGCGCAGTAGGAACAGGGCACCAACCATCAGCTGGCCAAGGCCAATGGTTTCTCCCTGCATGGGGGTGTCGCATCGCAAGCCTGCGAGCGGTGTAAGCTGGAGTGGCTAAGCCGCTACATCGCCCGTTCGGCCGTGGCCATGGACTGGCTGGAAAGGGCAAATTGCGGGCGTAGCGTGCTCTGGTTGCGAGCGCCAAGAATGTGTCAGTTCCAGTCTATCAGGCCAGTATAGATACTGCCTGAGCTCGACTGGCGGCTGTCCGCGCCATTGCGGACCGAGCAAAGAATCTTTGGACGGGTAGATTTCGCCGCCCCACGTGAGTCGGGACCCGGCCGAAAACAGACGGTCGTAGTTCAATAACTACTTTATGAATTGGTTGGTGGTGATGGGATAAGTCAACCATGAACTAGCGGACGATAACATCCGCTGATGAACTTAGGTCTTCAAGTAAATTCTTTGCCTCCTTCAGATCCGCCGTGTCGAATCCTTCCGTGAACCAACTGTAGATTTTGCTAAGTATGTTGCGAGCTTCCTCGACTTTGCCTTGTTGTTGCCACAGGTGACTCAGGCTCACGGTGGCCCGAAGCTCGAAGGACTTTGCATCTCTCAGCTGAGCAACCGCGAGAGCCTTTTCGAAGCGGCGCTCAGCTTCGGCGGAATCTCCGTCCTGTGCCACTAAGAGCACTCCCTGCAGTCGATGCGTTTCGCTTTCCCACCATTGTTCGCCGGTCCGATCCAATAGGGTCTCAGCCTCATTCAAAGCTGTAATGCACTCATCAACTTGGTTTGCCTTCAGCGCCACGTCCCCCAACAGGGTTAGAAAATAGGGCGCGAATAAATCGGTGCCGAGGGCGCGATGTTGTTCTATCCGATCTCTGAAACCTTGGATCACGGCATCGGTCGGGTTGTCGTCCGCTTTTCCCCATCCCTGCATGACCTTTCCAAAACCGACCCAGTATGAATATCCCTTCTCCTCCGCCAGGCTGACCACCTTGTTTGCCTTCTCCGAGGTAGCCTCTTGGTCACCCCGCGACTGATCGAGGAACGACGTGACGACGAGCGAAAATGCCACGCTAAATGGATCATCGAGACGACGAGCCAACGCCAGGCCGTCCTGCGCGTACCGGAGCGCCTTGTCCGGGTAGCCGAGCGCCCATTCTGCCAGCGCCAGGTAACAGCGGCAGGCAACCCCCTGTGCTCCGCAATAATATTGCGCCATGTTTTCCAGCGGTCGCTGACGCCTGGCGTCAGACATTGGCTCGCGATTGAATTAACGCAACACGACAGAGTAA
>CAMYOI010000282.1 GCA_947259955.1 uncultured Gammaproteobacteria bacterium | reverse complement strand
AAGATTAGTGTTCAAAAAGATTTTAGTGGTAGGAAAAACCGACTGCCGTTGTGGGCGAGACGAGCGAAGCCATAATGCTCGTAAAAAGATTCAGCCGGCTGGTTGATGGCATCTACGACCATGGCGTAGATCGCAATATCGTCGCTAACCGCCATGGTTCGTTTGATCGCATTGGCCAGAAGCATATTGCCAATTCCCTTACCCTGCGCAGAAAGGTCAATGGCTAATCGCCCGATGAGGGCAGCTGGTATAGGGTGCCTGGGCAACTTTTTGGCGACTATGTCGGGCAAGACCGACAAATCAATGGACAGTGCGCTGAGCGTGTAATAACCCAGCACAAGTGTTCTCTCACCAGGGGGTCGCGCAATAAACACGCGGCTAATCCGGCGTTTCATGTCCTGACTGGCCTGACGTTTTAGATAGCGATCCAGGGACTCTATACCACAATTGAAAACAGTCCGGTTGTGGATTCGGTTGAGCAGTTCGATGACGAGTTCGTTTGCGGAACTCATTTCGAGGCTATGCGGCGATCATGCTCAGCTAAGGCGGCGGTCAGCTTCTTGTTGAACTTGACCGGTTTTGCCAACACATCAAAAAAACGCTTCGCATCTTGTTCGTTGAGCTTGATCGACTCGTGCTCGTGCAGGGTCTTTTCGGCGCTAGCAACGGCACTGGACAAAATGAAGCTGCTTACAGTCTTACCCTCGAACGTTGCCGCGCGCTCAATGAGCATCTTGGCGCTTTGTTTCAGGCGCAGGTTGATCCGTTCGTTTTTTGAGGCGCTGGTAGTCATGTTTATCTCCTGAATAAAAGAGGGTAGTAATAGGTAATTTGTACGTCAAAATGGTGCCTTTGTCAAAAATCCGATGATTCGTACTGAGAGGCAATCACTGCATAGGAGGGATATAGGTGTCCAAATCTGACACCGACTAACCGATTTCTATTTGGCTTTTTTTCACTATTTCTCCGGCCCCGCCGTATTACGAAAACGGCCGTGGGCGTTCGCCCGTCGACGCTGTTGCGATTTCATGATCTATAATTCGACACCCGCAGGCCGTTCTCCACGGCTCATTTTTACAGGAGATTTACCGGTCTTCTTTTCATACAGTTCTTGAATCCACTGTTTGACCGGCAACTTCCACTGCTGGTTCGGCGAAGGGATGTTCTTGATCAGGGAGTGCGGCTTGAGTCCCAGTTCTTTGGCCATGCGAATATCCTCCTGATTGAGGTGGCAGCGCCGCTTGGCCACGGCCCACTGCCGATCCTGCGTCGAACCCTGTTGTTTCGATTTGGCCACTATTACTCTGTTGGGAAGTGCTGAGTGTCAGTTTCCTTTGGGCGATTCCAGGAGTGAGGAAGCCCGTGCAAGCAGGCCGTCACCCTGTGCGAGTAGTTCGTTCATCCGGGATTCATCCGGTGGGCGTCGATCTTCCCGGTCATCTTCCCGCAGAGCGGTGATCAGGGAGAGGTTTTCGAGCGTCAGCAGGTTCGTTTGCACCAGCGCAGAGTCGATCCATTCCGGATCCGGCGGCGTTTCGGCATTGTGACCCCGCCATAGGGCCAGGGCTTGCAGGGCTGTTTCCACGGCGTCACGCATCGGCGCTAGTGCTTCCGTTGAAAAGCCGCCTTCATTGAGCACCTTTGCCATGCGCCGTTTATGCTCACCCCGGGCCAGGTGGTTGCGCGCCTCTTTCAGCCGTTTTAGGTGTTCGTCATCTTTCGGCGCATCCTCCGTGGAGGCACGGTAAAGGGTTCTGGCGGTATCCTGGTTGGCGCTCAGGATACCGGCCCCGATCAGCTGCTGGATGGTTGCGAAGGTGTCCCGGTCGAGCAATTTCAATTGCGGCGTCCGGTCGGGGAATCGGTCATTCAATTGCCGGGAAAGAGCGCTCTGCAATGCGTCATCCAGACGATCCGTTACTACCAGCAGGGTTTGCTGTTCGCCCTCCCCATGCAATTCCATCAGTTCCAGCTGATGACTCCACTGGGAAAGAACATCGTCCCGTAAACGATCAAGTGGATCGGTGGGTGCTGTTGGCGGTTCTTTTGCTTCACCGATCATCAGGGAATCAAGCCGCTCCAGAAAGGCGGCCCGGCCCGAAGGCAGGTCCATCTCTTTTTTTCCCTTGCCGTCCACCACGCCGTCGGCCAGGGAGCGTTTCTGCTCCAGCAGAGATAGCATGCGGTGCTCGATAGAGTCTTCAGATACGAGATTGATCACCTGGACTGGGCGCTTCTGGTGTTTACGCCAGGCGCGGGCGATGCGCTGTTCCAGCTTGGCCGGGTTCCAGGGCATATCTAGGTTGACCACCACATCGGCCACCTGCAGGTTGAGTCCCACGGCGCCCGAGTCGGTGGAGAGGAACAGCCGGCATTCCGGATCGTTCTTGAAACGGCGGATCTCGTCACGGCGTATCGGCTGAGGGACCTTGCCGGTATGCCAGGCATAGTCCAGTCCCATCTCATCGGCCTGCTCCCGCAGCAGTTCCAGCATTCGCTGCCACTCGGAAAAGACTATTATCTTGTGATCGCCATCCTCCATGAGTTCCTGGAGAATGTTACCGAGTTCCTTCAACTTGGGAGAGATGCGGCAATCCTGGTCGAGAATATAGGGCGTATCGCAGAGCATGCGCATGCAGGCGAGATAGCGTTGGAGCTGTTCCATCTCCTCCTTTGTCAATGGCCTTTTTTTGGCCATGGCGGCAAGACGCGCTGCTCTCATTTCGTATTCTCCGTAGCGCAGCACCTGCTCTTTATGCATGGGGACGAAATAGGTGTTCACGGTTCGGCCCGGAAGTTGTCCCTCCACCTCCTCCTTGCGCCGGCGCAGCATGACGGGCCGCAGCCGTTCATGTAGCCGGTCGAGATTCTTGTAGCCGATGGCTCGCCCCTTCTCGTCGAGTTGGTAGAAGTCCCGGTTGAAGCGAAACAGGGGGCCGAAGATATGCGGATCGAGGAACTGGAAGATGGAGTAGATCTCGTCTATGCGGTTCTCCACCGGTGTGCCGGTGAGCACGAAGGCATAGGGGCTTCTCAGACGCTTGATTGAGATGGCTGTTTTAGTCTGCCAGTTCTTGATCCGCTGGGCCTCGTCGAGGATGATGACATCCGGTGTCAGGATGGTGTTGATTTCCTCCGCGTCCGGTCGGATCTGCTCGTAATTGGCGAGAGAGAAGAATGCCGGCGCCTCGTATTGCTGCAGGCGCTTGGCGCGAGGTCCCTGGATGATGCGTGAGGGGAGGTCGGTGAACTTGGCAATCTGCTCCTCCCATTCGCCCTTGAGGGAAGCGGGGGAGATCACCAGTACCCGCCGGATACCAAAGGTGCGGCGTAGCAGCTCGCAGGCGGCGATTGCCTGTACCGTCTTGCCCAGCCCCATCTCATCCGCCAGCAGGGCGCGGCCAGTGAATGCCAGGTGCAGCATCCCCTCTTGCTGGTAGGGATAGAGGGTGTGTTTGACCAGATCAATGCTCGCTTTTCCCGACGCCACCCCGGTCTCGAAGTGTTGGCGGCCGCGGATCTGCTGTTCGCGCCTGTCCAGTGTCTCAAGCCAGGCATTCAGCTCTTTCGAAATCCGGACCTTACGCCGTACAGCTCCGTGAGAGGCATCGATCATCCGCTTCATGGCGGGCAGTTTATCGAGCGGATCACCCGACAGGATTTTATCGTCTCCGAAGAAAGGAGCGAGGAGAGCATTGGCCTTGAAACGGCGTTGGGCACCCCTTGGCCAGCCTATCCGGATCTGGTGATCCCGCCGGTCCAAAAAGATTTCGATGTACGGGCTGCCCTTGTCCGCCGCATCTTTGAAGGCGCGTTTGCGCCTGTGCTGGAGCCGGTTCAGTGTTGCCTCGATATGCTTGCAGGTGCCCAGGCCGTTGATGCGATGGTCGGGGCAGTCGCAATTGTTGATTGGTTCTGCAAGCGAGCGAATCTCTACACGATAGGTTTGCCCACCATCGGAGTCAACCTGATAGATACCGAAAAAATCATCGCCTTGTGTCAGGGGTTCAATCTTGAACGTCTCGGTGGCGCCGCGAAAACGCCGGCGTTCGATCTCATCGGCGTCACTGGTTGACCAGTATAATGGGCGTGCCCGTTTTTGTGGATTCTTGCTGCGTGTCTTTGATTTCGACATGACGGGTAGGTATTGTATAGATGGCTTATGAACGTACAGAGCGGTTATCCTACTGAATATTGTCAACAATGGCCTTTAACAAAGAACCATCGGATTCAACATTCTTTATTCGTCAAACAACCGAACAGCGTATAATTTCCAGGATAACAAAAAAGCGACATCAAACGATAATTAACCCGAATTTTCCACATTGCTGCAGAATCGACGAAATCTGGCGAAGATTATCGAGTCGAAAACGCAAGAAAAAAGTGAGAGTAGCAACCATGCGGCTGTCCGCCGAAATTCATTTAACATAAGTCCGATTAGGCTGTGCATGGCAAATTACGGAATGAAGCAACAAGAGGCGTAATCTAGTGACTATCAAAATCACTCTGACCTCATTTTATCTACGTTGGGTGTAATTCGTCCTTGCGGAGCGCGAGGATGCGATATATCCGTGGGGTGAAAATCAAGACCAAATCGGAAAATGGACTACATTCGATATTTGAGTAAAGTCCTTATCCGTGGTCAGCATCTGTAACTCATAGTGAATACACAACTGGGCAAGCAGTGCATCAATGATGCCAGCTTGTACACCTTTCTTTCTACACTGGTTGCGCAGTTCAGCGGCCTTTACGTGGTCCTCTCGTTCGGGTATCAGTAAAGGGAGTGCCTTGAAGTATTCGATTATTCGATCTCGCGCTTTGGGTTTGTTGAACCCCTGAAGCAATTCCTGCAATACTATACCCGTTACGAAAATCTCATCGCCTGATTCGAGTGCTCTTTTCAATTCCAGTACCTGCGGGATGTTGGGTGGTGCATCCCTATAGTCCGCAAATATTTTGTCCAGCATGATATTGAAAGCACCATCACGATTTAAGCAGTAGCTCATGGCAAGATCCGTGGGCACTATGTCTGGTGTCTCGATAATTTTCCGAGTCGGATCCAGTCTGCTGACCTTCGTGTGGCTGTTTCGAAGGCCACACGAAAACGTGGTGGCCGAGAATCTGTTTCTCAGACTGCAAATTGCTTTATATAAGGAACATGTTGTGGAACCAAGGCGGGCGGATCCGGCGACACGCTTGACAATTGCACTGATTTCGAAACACTTTGATTGGAAGAGGGTTCTCCCGATAGTGTTATCGAACACGGCTCGAGACGGTTGTTATATTTGCAAGTCGAGCGACATCATTTGCGGAACACAACCTTCCCGATTGCTATTGCTAATTACGCACGACTCGATCAGTCTGTGGCCGTTTTGACCGCGGCCGCCATATCGCCAATGGGCAAGAACATAGCGACGGGCTCGGGTCGATCGCCGAGTGCACCACTGATCAGGTCGATCGGTTTGAAGCCCATGGATGAATAGAAGGTGACCGCATCCGGTTTGGCATCCACGACCAC
>CAMYOI010000281.1 GCA_947259955.1 uncultured Gammaproteobacteria bacterium | reverse complement strand
CAGATGAAGCCGATCGTTCAGCTGTTCACTCCTATCTTTTTCGTTACGGTGGGCCTGTCTCTCGACCTTCGCCACATCGATTGGGGTTCGCTATTCTTCTGGGGGCTCTCTCTGACACTGGTAACCGTGGCAATTTTTGTAAAATTCACCGGCGCTTTATTGATCAACGAGCCACTGCCCCGCCGGATCGTCATCGGCATGGCGATTTGACCCCGTGGAGAAGTCGGTCTCATTTTCGCCGGCCTGGGCAGTGCCGCCGGCCTCCTGACCGGGGATGTCTATACCGCACTGATTATCGTGATTGCATACACGACCCTGCTGTCGCCATTCCGGATCAAGCAGTACTACCGTCGCTTCGGGCGCTATCTTTGAGTCGAACGAGTTGCCACCCACACGAACGATTCTTCTACATCCGTGCCAATCGCCGGTTGAGCGCCGGCCGGGATATTCCCAACATTGCAGCGGCAGTGCCCTGGTTGCCACCGGCCCGCCGCAGAGCCTCCTCGATGTGCCGACGTTCCGCTTCCTTAAGAGTCGGGAACTTTCCTGCTTCGCCAGGAGATTTAGAGCCCTTTTCGCCCGACGTCACTTTTTGGACCTTGTTTCCGATAGACCTTCGGATGCTCTTGATCGCCAATACGCGTCCGGACTTGTGGCGCGCTACCGCATCATAGACCATCGCTCGCAATTCCCGGACGTTGCCCGGAAAGTGATAATTTGCAAGTAAGGTCAACAGTTCGGAGGGCGCTTCCGGAGTTTTTTTACCGAGAGACTCGGCTGCCTGGGCGACAAACAACGCCAGCAGCACCGGGATGTCTTCCTTGCGATCCCTCAGCGGGGGGATGTCCACCTGGTGCACCGAAAGGCGGTAATAGAGGTCGGTTCGGAACGCATCTTCGGCCA
The DNA here is from genome assembly GCA_947259955.1 of uncultured Gammaproteobacteria bacterium. GTDB lineage: Bacteria > Pseudomonadota > Gammaproteobacteria > Arenicellales > JAANXG01 > JAHEKE01. The sequence continues at coordinate 4,648 of CAMYOI010000281.1, read as the reverse complement.
TGAGGGTATTCAAGTCCCGATGTGTGGCGCACACAATCCGGGCATCGCTCACCTTCGCCACATCCGATCCCAAAGGATAGTACTGTCTCTCCTGGAGGAGCCGCAGCAGCTTGACCTGGGAAGCGGGGGGCAGGTCGCCGATCTCATCGAGAAACAGGGTCCCGCCGGCGGCCTGGGCAACCATGCCTTCCCGCGAGCTATCGGCGCCGGAAAAAGCTCCCTTTCGGTGCCCGAACAGGGTGTCCGAAAACAAGGTGTCATCGAGACCTGCCAGATTGACAGGGACAAATTTTCCGCTGCGTCGGCTCAGCCGATGTGCAGCCTCCGCCAATAATTCCTTGCCCGTACCGGTCTCCCCGGTGATGAGCACCGGTTCCCCGGATTCGGCGACGGCCTCGAGGTACTGAAACAAAGATCGCATCTTGCGGCTCACCGTAACGATTCCGGAAAAAGCTTCATCATTCTCCAATCGATTGGTGATAAGGCTGTTCTTGAGCGCGACCATCTGCCGGCGGAGCGTGCGCAGCTCCAGAGCCCGCTGGACGCTGGATATAAAGCGACTCTCCTCTACCGGCTTTACCAGGTAGTCAAACGCACCTTCCTTCATGCAGGCAACCGCGGTTTCAATCTCCTGGCTTGCCGTCATTACGATCACCGGCACTTCCGGGTGGTTCCTGGAGATCTCAGGGAGAAGCTGCGTGCCCGACACGTAAGGCATAAACAGATCCAGCACGATCGCCGCCACTTCCTGCTCCTCCAGCAACGGCATGAGCTTTCGGCTGTCTTCGATGGTCTGTACGTCTTTAATGCCGGCGCTGCCAAGGATCAGGCGTGAACTGAACAGAACCGCGGGCTCGTCGTCGACCAGCACCACGGAGAGTGGAGTGCCGGGTTGCTGCGCCATTTTCAGTCTCCAGTATTCAATGAATTGGCGGAATTATTATAGTCACCTTCGTGCCCTCCCCGATCGCGGACTCGAAGCTGATACTGCCACCATGCTTCTCGATGATGGAACGGGAGATGGATAAACCCAGGCCCGTGCCGCCCCTGTCGGTCCGAGTGGTAAAAAAGGGCTCCGTCAATCTGCCCAGATCTCGTTCAGAAATTCCACAGCCTGCATCGCGGATGACGATCCTGACTACGCCCTCGTCTGCATCGTACGCGGCGGCGACATGCACACCCTTGTTTCTGTCCGGGAGTGCCTGCAGGGCGTTCAGCATCGTATTGAGGAACACCTGCTCGAGCTGCTGAGAGTTGCCCTGAACCAGCGGAAGTCCATCGGGCACTTCCAGGGTAAAGTCGTCGGTGTATTTCTGAATCTGATTGTGCAGGATCATGACCGTTGCTTCGAGAATTTGCTGGATATCCACCTTCTGGGTCAGGTCGCCCGTGTCCTGGCGCGACATGTGCTTGAGGTTTTGCACGATGCGCCGGATACGATCCGAATTGCCGGTGATCTCGGACAGCAGGCGAGGAAAATTTTCTCGTGCTTCGGAGAATGGCAACCCACCCAGTGCAAAATCACCGTGTTCTTCGAAGTATTCACGCAAAATTGGCGTGATATCGTGCCACGCGCGTGAAACGAGGGAAGCATTGAACTGTATTGCGTTGTTTGGGTTGTTGATTTCGTGGGCGACTCCGGCGGCCAACACACCGATGGAAGCGAGGCGCGCATTGTGCAAGGCCTGGGCTTCCAGATTGCGCTTGTTCGTAACGTCGCCTGCAATCACCATGGCTGCCGTAGTCTGGCCGTCATTTCCAACAATAGGCGCGGCCCGGCCTTCCCAGTACGTCCCGTCGTCTGCCGTATACTCAAATTCCCGCGTGGCACCCTTCGAGAACACATCACTCAAGGCTTTTTTGAACCACTTGCGAAGATCCCGCGGCATCAAAGCCAGGCAGTTTCGGCCAATTGCACGCTCCGCCGGAAGTGCGGGTATGGAGCGGTTCATGAGTAAAATTTTGCCCTTGGTATCCACCGTCATGATGATATCCGGCGAATGCTGGAACAAGTCCCGGAGCTTCGACTCGGATTCACGCAGCGCTTCGTCCGCCAGCTTGCGTTCGGTGATGTCATCGACAAACCCAACCAGGCGGTAGATTTGACCGGCGCTGTCCCGAACGGCAAAGCCCCTGGTGCTGACCCAGCGCAGCTTTCCGTCCACACGCAGAATTCGGTGGACCTTTTCCGTTTCGGTGCCCTCTCGACAGGTGCGCTCCAGTGCCTCGGTCAGCGCCGGCCGGTCATCGGGGTGAACCGCGCCCAGCAGGGATGCCTGTTCCGCGCCGCTTTCAGCACCAACAATCGTGTTGTAGGCCGGGCTGAGGTAAAGCAGCTCATCGACATTCGTTGATGTTGCCCAGAACGCCTCGTCCACCGTTTCGGTCATTTGACGGAACAATTCCTCACGCTCGACGAGCTGCTGTTCCATGGCGGATCGCTGGCGGATGTTCTCCCGGATCCTGGCAAGATAAAAAGACAGGAGAACGGTGAACAGCAGACCGGTGATCAATACCGTCCAGGGCCCTTGGCGAAAAGCCTCGGCACTCCGAAACTGTTCGGTGCGTCCGCACACAATTGTCAGCTGCCTATCTGCGACCTGCACGTAATCCACGACCTTGGGCTCTTGTTCGTGTTCCAGCCAGCTTTGGAAGTCATCAGCGCCGATTTTTCCCGGAGAGAGGCGGCTCGAATAAAAGTACAGGAAACGCTCGTCGGCGGTCATGGATTCATCGAGGATCAGGATTTCCACCCCTCGCGGTTCCAGAAACGAGATAGCGTTGTTGGTCAATGTGCCGAAATTAAAGAACCCCACCACGAATCCGGCTAGATCTGACGCACGCTGATCGGCCTCGATGACGGAGCCGCCTAAATCGAAGACCGGATTGGCCACCATGAATCCGTATTCAATGCCATTATCTTTCGTCGGGTCCGGCATACGTCCGCTGGCTGAAACTCGCCCCTGCTGGCGGGCGCGGAACAGCGTCTCCGCCGAGCTGGCCATCGAGCCAAGATCGAAACCAATCGGAATACCACCACCCTCCGCCGGGGCGATGTGTGTTGCAGGAAAATGCTCGGCGCCGTCGGATCCTCTCACCAACGGCACCCACATGAGCGTCAGAACACCAGGATAACGAACCAGAAGCGACTCGGCGAATGTCTGAAATTCCTCCTCGTTGACGCCGTCCGACGCGGTAATATGATCCTGAAGTATCGTAACCGCGCGTATGCTGTTTTCCAGTCCATGGTGCAAAGCCCGGACTCGGTTGTGCGCCACCCACTCGAATTCCAGCATCCTGTGGGCCTCGAGCTGTTGCCGAATCAGCAGCAGGGCGGCCAGCGAGAGGCTCAATCCAACGATTGCAACCAGCCAGATAATACCGCTATCCGATCCAAACGGAACTCGCGTGGGATCAGTCAGTTGGTTTCTCGAACGCGTCAAGTGCTCTGCGTGATCGGAAGCTGAAACGTGCAATGGCAGTGCCCGCCTATAAATTTATTGAGTAGGGTTATCCTAATCTATATACCAGCTTCCGTGGTTAATTATCGAATCGAACACACACGCACATGCGAACGGGTACGCAAGTCCGTGTGTGCCTCCATTTCGATTGCACGCTCCTCTATGTAGCTTGCTCGGTCACCGGAGCCGCGCCGAGTTCAACGGTTTTGGCCATGCGCTTGGCGAAGTAGTAAATGCGCTTGAGTTTCTCGATGACTTCCATCTCTACCGAATATGTGGCAATCCGGTTCGGCGCATCGGCGACCAATCTTTGTGCCTGGTGTTGCTCCGCATCCGCTACCTGCGTCTGAACGGCGTTCTTCATGCCGATAACATTCTGGGCCGATTTTACGTCGTTCCTGGCAACGGAGTTCATTGCACGGTCTACGCTTTGCGAGATGGTATGGTGAAGATTGCTGAGTACGCTCTTGGTAGCCTCGCCGATGCGTACGTCACTGGTAATGCAATGCTCCACCAGATTGACGGTATCGGTTTCGATAATATCGCCGATACTCTCCAGGTCATTTGCAGCGGACAACAGGGCTGAAAGTGTTTGGGATTGTGAATCTGTCAACTGCTTTCTACCGACCTTGCCCAGATAGGTGACAATTTCCGAGTAGAGAACATCCACCTTGTCATCGATCTCGGAAATTTCCTTGATCCGTTCCCGGTCCCCTGCCAGCAGGGCGGGCATGCTCTTTTCGAGCATCTGGTTGATGTATTCTCCCATATGGCCAATCTCGTATCGCGCGCGCTCCAGGGCAAGAGATGGCGTGCCAATCAACGCCTCGTCCAGGTAAGCTGGGCGCACCAGCGCCTCCTCTTCCATCGATCTGTCCGGAACGACCCATTCGCAGAAACGGGCGAACAGGCCGGCAAGAGGCAGAAACAGGGTTGCGATGCCCACATTGAATATGGTGTGAGCGTTGGCGATCTGACGAGGGGTCTCGGCTGCCAGCTTGTCCATTCCCACCAGACCCGCTTCCGCGGCCGGCGAGATCTCACGTACGATCTCCGCGAGGTATGGTATGAATGGTATAATGATAACCACACCCACAATCTTGAAGGTGACGTGGGCTACCGCCACTCGCACCGCTTCCCTGGGTTTACCAATGGCCGCCAGGCCGGCGGTGGCACAGGTCCCGATA
>CAMYOI010000280.1 GCA_947259955.1 uncultured Gammaproteobacteria bacterium | reverse complement strand
ACCCTCGGCATGGCCACGGACCAGGGCAAGACCTCGAACGTGAACGGTATGGCGCTGCTGGCCATGGCGCGCGGACAGGCAATCCGCTCGGTCGGTACGACGCGGTTACGACCGCCGTATTCACCGGTCGCGATCGGCGCCTTTGCCGGCCACGAGCGCGGCAAGACTTATCAACCGGTGCGCCGCAGCGCCATGCACGCCTGCCACGAGAGGCTGGGCGCGACGTTCGTCGAGGCCGGCCAGTGGCTGCGGCCCCAGTACTACCCGCGTCCGGGTGAGGACATCATGGCGGCGATATGGCGCGAGACCGATCAGGTGCGCAAGACCGTCGGCATGTGCGACGTATCCACGCTGGGCAAGATCGACATCTTCGGCAGCGATGCCGGGGAATTCCTCAACCGGGTTTATATCAACGGCTGGAAGCTGCTGTCGGTCGGCAAGGCCCGCTACGGCCTGATGCTGCGTGAAGACGGGTACGTATTCGACGACGGCACGACCTCGCGGCTGGCCGAAGATCACTATTTCATGACGACCACGACGGCCAACGCGGCCAGGGTGCTGGCGCACCTGGAACACGCATCGCAGGTGCTGTGGCCCGATCTGGAGGTGCATTTCTGCTCGGCTACCGAGCAGTGGTGCGGGGTGGCGGTTGCGGGACCGAACTCGCGCAAGGTGCTGGCGGACGCGTTCGACGGCGCGGTCGACATTTCCGGCGAAGCGCTGCCTTTCATGGGCGTCAGGGAATTCGACTGGAACAATGCCCGCGCCCGCATATTCCGCATCAGCTTTTCCGGAGAACTGGCCTACGAGGTCAACGTGCCCTGGCGCTTCGGCGAATCCATGTGGCAATCGATCTACAACGCCGGAGTGTCCCACGGCCTCATTCCCTACGGTACGGAGGCGCTGGGCGTGCTGCGCATAGAAAAGGGACACGTCGCCGGCAACGAACTCGACGGCCGTACCACCGCAGCCGACATGGGGCTGGGGCGCATGATGTCCAATAAAAAGCACTTCATCGGATTGCCGCTGTCCCAGCGCGAGGGCATGGTCGATCCGGATCGTCCCGCACTGGCGGGCTTCAGGATGGTCGGCGCCGAGGGACGTTTGCGCGGCGGCGGAGGGACGTTTGCGCGGCGGCGCTCACCTGGTCGAAGACCCGGAAAAAGCGAGTACGGAAACCAGTCTGGGCTGGATCACCTCGGTGGGCGACAGCCCGGCGGTGGGCACCTGGATCGGCCTCGGCTACGTCAGGGGCGGTCTGTCCCGCAAGGGCGAGCGGCTCTACGCCGTTTACCCGCTGAAGGATGAAGCGGTGGAGGTGGAAGTCTGCCATCCGGTATTCGTCGATCCTGACGGGGAGCGGCTGCATGGCTGATTCGTCATCGACTTTCGATGCGGTCTTTCCGCTGGATGGCGTCGCGGAGCCGAAGTCCTCGGAGCAGATCGAGCTGTCGGTCGTTCCGGGCCTGACATTCGTACAGCTGTTTGCAAGAAATGGCAAAGCGTCGAAAGTGTGCAAACGGCTCGACATCAGCGGCAAGCCCGGACGCGCGACCGTGCAGAAGGAATTCACCGCGCTGCCGCTGTCGCCGGGGCAATGGATGCTTTTATCCGGTGAATCGTCCCACAAAGGCGGTCTCGCCGCTTATCTTGCCGCCCGGGTCGAAGACCGGGGTGATGTGTCCGAGCAGGGCGATTCCCGGGTCTGCATCCGGTTGCGCGGTCCAAAGGCACGCCGTGTGATGGCCAAGGGCTGCCGGCTCGATCTGCATCCTGATGCATTCAAGGCCGGATTTTGTGCCCAGACAGTCATGGCGCAGGTGGGTGTTATCCTTCACCAGGTCGATGAAACACCGACTTACGATTTGCTGGTTTACTCGGGCTTTGCCCGATCATTCTGGCAATGGATCGCGGAGGCGGCCGCCGAGTTTGCGGACTGACTTAAAAAAAGGGGACAGACCCCATTTGCTACGGCAAATGCGGCAAATCAGGTCTGTCCCCTTTTTTATTCCCAAATGGGGTCTGTCCCCTTTTTTATTGTGCCTGGTGCTGGGCGCGTGCGCGACCCTGCCCACCGATTTCGAGCGCGAGGAGTCTTATGCCTATGCGCCGGTAGCCGGATTGGTCGCGGGTGAGAACTTCAAGCGGGAACTGGACGCCCATCCCGGTCAGTCGGGCTACGACCTGCTGGACAACGGTCTGGATGCTTTCGTAGCACGGGCAGTTCTGGCGAACCGGGCAGCGCGCAGCATCGATGCACAGTATTACCTGTTTCACAACGATCTGACGGGGCGGCTGTTTGTCGACCAGCTGCTGAAAGCGGCGGAGCGGGGCGTACGGGTTAGACTGTTGATCGACGACATGGCGGCGGAAGGCCGGGACCTGATGGTAGCCGTGTTCGACAGCCACCCGAATCTGGCAGTGAGAATTTTCAACCCGTTCAGCCGATCCACACCCAGGGCAACCCAGTACGTTACGGGATTCGGGAAGGTAACGCGCCGGATGCACAACAAGACGTTTACGGTCGACAACCAGATCTCGGTGGTCGGCGGCAGAAACATCGGCGATGAGTACTTCGATGCCGATCACCAGCTGGTTTTTAGCGATCTCGACGTGATGGTGGCCGGCCCGCTGGTTCCGGACATTTCGAGATCGTTCGATCTGTACTGGAATCACGAGCTCACCTATCCGATTTCGGTGCTCAATCGCGCTCCGGTTACGTTGGAGCTGATCGCAAACAGCCAGCAAGACCTCGAGGCATTCGTGGCCGAGCAGCGGGATTCGGATTACCTGCGGGCCATGCGGGACTCCGACCTCGCCCGTCGTATCAGAGACAACGATGTCGATCTCTACTGGGGAGATGCCAGAGTGGTCTATGACCACCCTGAAAAAATACTGTCCGGACAGGACGCCGAGAGGTATCACCTCGCTCCCGCGCTGCGTGAGTATTTCAGGAACGTCAGGGAGGAGCTGGTCATCATTTCACCTTACTTCGTTCCGGGCAAGGCGGGCACCGCGCTGTTCAAGGACCTGGCGGACAGAGGTGTGCGCGTACGCGTCGTCACCAATTCACTCGCCGCGACCGATGTCGCTATAGTCCATGCCGGCTACATGCGCTATCGCAAGCGTCTGCTCCGCGCCGGCGTCGAGATTCACGAGACGGACACGAAAGCGCGGGCGACCCTGCGCGGGTCGTCCGGCCTGCGCGGCTCTTCCAGGGCCAGTCTGCACACGAAGTCGTTTATCTTCGATCGCAAACACGTGTTCATCGGTTCGCTGAATCTGGATCCGAGGTCCCTCAAAGAAAATACGGAGATCGGCCTGATACTGGATTCCACCGACGCGGCGCGGGAGATGATCGAGTGGTTCGAAAGCTACACCGAAAATGAGGCGTTCTCTCTGGGTCTGGTCAAAGACGACCGGGGTTACGATCAGCTCAGATGGTATAGACTGGAGGGTAGCGACCTAAAGACCTGGCGAACCGAACCGCACGCCAGTTTCTGGCTGCGTTTCGTCGTCGGCCTGGCGCGGATTCTACCTATCGAGTCGCAGCTTTGAAACGGTTGATATGGATGTGTCATTCGTTATCGATTTGAACTTTCTTCGAAGGCGGATTCATTGGTTAGCGGATTTCGACAATCGGTAAAGCGGCACCCGACCCGGGGCTTTGTATCCGTTGCGGTGATCCTGTCGCTGTCATTGTCTATCTTCATTCCCGGCGGCGCGCATGCCCAGCAGAAGGAGGCGCCTGCCGGGCAGGCCGGCGACGCATCGAAGGCGTCGGTAAAGCGGGATGTCCAAGCAAAGGACGAGGAAGACGATGCCGTGACGAGCGAATCGGAACAGCGTGAGCTTGAAGCCAGCGAGGATCCACTTGCCGCCAGCCAGGCGCGGCGCGAGGTCGATCGGGCTAAAGACAAACCCGCGGTAAAGGAGCGCACAACCGGATTCGATCTCTACGGCAGCCTGCGGGTTCGCTACCGGGAGCAGCAGGGTGACTCGTCGTGGCAGGACGGTGGATCGCGCGCGGGCATAAACTTCGATTGGCAGTTCCGGGACGGTGCGTACTTTTTTGCAAGATACGAGTTTGGTTTCAATCTATTGACCGGAATCGAGAATCTCGGTTCGGGCAAGGAGGGCAGTGAGGATTTCGAAGACAGTATTTTCACGCGCCTGCGCTACGTTGGCCTGGACATTCCGGGTTTCACGGCCGTCGTTGGAAAAAACTGGTCTACCTATTACGAGGTCTCCGGGCTCACGGACCGCTTCATGAGCACCGGCGGGAGTGCCAGCGGCACCTATAATGCACAGACCGACGGAGGTCCAACCGGTCCGGGCCGTGCCGACAACGTCATTCAGTCGAAACTGTCCACGGATTTCCTGCCGCGCAAATATTTCAAGCCATTCGATGTCAACGTCCAGCTTCAAAAGGGGAACCCGATCCCGTTTGGCGATGGAGTGGAATATGAAGGCGGATTTGGCCTCAGTGCCATTATGACCACGCAAAAGGACTTCACCATCGGGCTCGCCTACAACCACGCAATTGTCGATCTCGAGAAAAATCCTTCACTGCGGGATATCGGCATCAAGGGCGATGCCCGCGCGGCCATCATCGGTACGCGCGGATTCGGCGAGCGCTGGTATGCGGGTCTGATCCTCGCCAGGCTCGAGAATCACGACACCACCGATGAGGGCATCTACTTCGATGGCTGGGGCAGCGAACTCTATGCCCAGTACCAGTTTCTGGACCGGTGGTGGCTCGTGGGCGGGTACAACAGACTGGAACCCGATTCGGGTCAGGACAGGGCAGGGGACTACCGAGTGCGGTACGCGGTCGCGGAACTGAGATTCACTTTCAAGGATTTCAGTCGCATGGTCTTTGCGAACATCCGTTTCGACGACAGCCGCAACGCCGACGGCACTTCCGGCGGGAACGTCTACACTATCGGTGTTCGGTGGGATCTCAGCAAGCACGGATGGCACTACTCCAACATTAAGAATTGAACCGGATGTAGCAAACTATTTGAAGCCAGGCGCAGTTCTATAATTCAAATTCACAGGCAGAGATAGGTTTGACCAAACGGGTTTACTCTATCGGAAAACCGGCTTTCTTCCAGCCGGACATATGCCCCTGCAGATACACCACGCGCTGAAAGCCGCTTCTTTCCAGTGCAAACCGGGCGAGTGAAGCCCTGGGGCCGTGCTCACAATAAACCACGACAGTATCTCCCCTGGGATAGTCCAGGTCGTCGGCGCGAAACAGACTTAGCCAGAAGGGGAAGTGCCTGGCACCGGGTACATGGCCCCTGTTGTATTCCCAAGACGATCGGGTGTCGAGGATTAGCGGCGTCTGACCGACCTCGATCAATTTGGCCAGTTCAGTTCCGCTTATTTTCTGATCCGCGGCCTGTGTTGAAAAGGACACACTGAGCGCAGACAAGAGTAAACCGGCCGTCACTCGATTCATTGGAAGTATCTGCCCACTACGGTTATCCACAAACAATAAACAGTATCATAGTGGGCCTTACAATAAGTATTCAAGTATCGACCGTCTCGCTGATAAGGACCTGCACGTGGATACCATATGCAGGATATTCACGCAACAGCACGCCTGCAGGACCGCTGATATGACGCGACCGTAGCGAGTCGGATCTTTCTTCGTCGACGCGCTTTATTACCATTTCTTGCAAGATGAGCCTGAGCCCATGCCGTTACTCATGAAGGCGGCGCTTGCCCATGTCCAGTTCGAGACCATTCATCCATTCCTCGATGGGAATAGCCGCTTGGGACATATGCGGAACGAGGCCTATATGGCTATCCCGACTGATGGATTAGATTCGCCTGCTGATCAGAGCCGGGATATAAACAAACGAAGCTGAGCCCTGCCGAATCTACTCCTGACTATCTGTCACGGTCCCGCCGTGCAATGACCCTGAATTTACCACGATCACGACGTATGCCTGCCATGCCCATGGTTTAACCTGTATTTCATACCAAGGAATTTGATTAATCGCGGCGAGGGCGCCGCTTTCACGAATCTAATATGGGCGCCGCTGCTATTTTGAATCGCGGCGAGGGCGCCGCTCCTACTGTAGGAGGTGCGCCTCGCGCCGATTTCGAGGGGTTGGAATCATACGATTACCGGCTATTCAGATGGTTCCTTAATTATCTGCCGATAAACCAGTTGTGTTCCGACCGGGTTTCCGAGCGGTGTGTGTAGTCCGGGGCAGGGATCATGTTGCGTAAAGTCAGAGCCTTAGGCGTTTCAGTATTTCTGGTCGTATTCATTCCGGCCAGTTTTCCTGTTCAGGCAGACACAACAAACGGTGGGATGTCGCTGAGCATCCGTCGAATCACTCCCGCGGGCAACGATGTACCGCCTGCCAATCAGGTGCTGATTGAATTCAACCGTGCCGTGGTGCCGCTGGGGAGGATGGAGCGCGAAGCATCCGACCTGCCGATTACGATCACACCGGAATTGAACTGCAAATGGCGCTGGATCAACCGCCGGGCGCTGTCCTGTAACCTGGATGAATCGGACCGCATGGCGGAAGCCACGAAATATACGATTACGGTCGATCCCGGCATCGCGGCCATGGACGGCGCCACAATTGCAAAGACCGAGACCCGCGCATTCATCACCCGGCGGCCCGCTATCTCGCACACCGGGTTCAAGACGTGGAAACACCCGGGTGTGCCGGTCCTGCGCATGACGTTCAACCA
>CAMYOI010000279.1 GCA_947259955.1 uncultured Gammaproteobacteria bacterium | reverse complement strand
ATTTTCTCGCGGGAGGAGATGACGCGGGTTTTTTCGGGCGGCATCTGCAGACCGCGGATATGCTTTGGAACCAGCATCCGGATCAGGTAGGGATAGCCCCCGTAGGTCAAGCCCAGATATAGATAGGCGACCACCGTTATGGGTACGAACAGATCCGGGGAAAGTAACAGCGCCGTGAACAGGATCATGGGCCCGTCAGCGCCGCCGATGGTCGCCACTGCCGCCGCATCGTTGATGGGCAGATCCCACCAGATGGCGAGCGGAAACGCCAGCACCGTGCCGAGTTCGGCACACAGTGCAATGAACATGCTCTTGAACGGCCGGGCGATCACGAAACCGACGTCCAGAAGCACGCCCACGCCGAGAAGTACCAGACAGGCGATCAATCCGTTGCTGAAGGTAAATGTATAAATGGGCTGAAGCCAGTCGAACTGCAGGGTGGCCATCAGGGCTTCGGTTTCCTCGACCAGGGGATCGAGAAACAATGTCCCCTGCCGACCGGTTTCCTTGTCCCAGAACAGTACGCTGGCATTGACCACCGACATTCCAAGGCCCATGGGTATCATCAGCAGCGCCTCCAGCACCCCCTTGCGCCCCAGATAGATAAGAAGAAAGCCGAGCAGGATCAGGAAGATCCTCATGGCCGCGATTTCGGGCTCCGACGCGAGCAGCGTCGCGATTCCCTGAAACAAGTCGATGTCGAGGAACTCGACCGGCGCCGCGCCAGATTTCATGATTTATTCTATGGTCAGTATGCGCTGTCCGGCGTCGATTGCGTCTTTTACCTTCACCGCCAGGTCTGTAATTTTACCGGTTTTGTGAGCCACCACCGTGGTCTTCATCTTCATCGCCTCGATGACGGCCACCTCCTGGCCCTGGGTAACCTCCTCTCCCCGCGTCACGGGTAACGCACTAATAACTCCCGCCAGCGGGCTCATCAGGTCATTGGGCCCGTGGTCGGATACCGCGGCCGGTGCGGGCGCTGGAGCCGACGCAGCGGGAGCCGGGATTTTCATGTCCCCCGGCTGGGGCAGTATATAGCTGGTACCCTCGCTCATATCCTCGACGGTGACATCGTACTCCACCCCGTTTACGGTAATCTTGAATTTTTTCTGCATCAGTCGATCCTGTTATTCGCCGGGCTTGCGGTGTGGATGGTGTGGAACGTTGTGTGACACATGATGGGCCGTGCGTCCCTCCGACGTCCACGCGCGATTGCGGCTGCGTTCCTCGATGTGCACGATGCGGTGCGCGCCAAGATGAGCGTAAATGGCGGCAGCGATTGCGGCCACGTGTTGTTGAGGAGGGGCCGAGCCGGCTGCCTGTCGCGGCTGCGGCATGGCCGGTTCGGCATCCGTCCTGCTTACCGCCACCGCCAATACGATCAACTTGATCATGACGGCAACCGCCATGGAAATGACAATGGCCAGCGCATAGATCTTGAAGCTCAGCAGCACGAATTCAGACATGATTTATCCCTTAAATTCCTCGATCGCTTGTTCAAAGTGGAATGGTGCCGTGCTTCTTGGGCGGTCTCAGTTCGCGCTTGGACAGCGTTTTTCGCAACGCCAGCGCGATGACCGAGCGGGTCTCCGAAGGCTCGATAACATCCGTGATATAACCGCTGGAGGCGGAAAGGTAAGGGGAACAGAATTCCTCCCGATACGCGGCGGCCAATTCCGCGGCCCGGCTGCCGGGATCCTCGGCTTCCTTGAGTTCCCGGCTGTAGAGGATTCTCACCGCCCCTTCCGCACCCATGACCGCGATCTCGGCCGTCGGCCAGGCGTAAACCAGGTCTGCGCCCATTTCCTGGCTGCACATGGCCAGATAAGAGCCGCCGTAGGCCTTGCGCATGATGATGGTGATCTTTGGCACCGTCGATGCCGCGTAGGCGTAGAGCATCTTGGCGCCGTGACGAATGATACCGCGGCGCTCCTGCTCCACGCCCGGGAGAAAGCCCGGAACGTCCACCAGCGTGACCAGCGGAATGTTGAAGACATTGCAGAAGCGGATGAACCTGGCGCCCTTGTCCGCGGCATCGATATCCAGAGCGCCAGCCATCACCATCGGCTGATTTGCGACAATGCCCACGACCATGCCTTCGATGCGGGCGAAGCCCACGATCAGGTTCCTGGCAAAGCCGGCGTGGACCTCGAGGAATTCGTTGGTATCGACCAGGTGCTGGATCACCTGATGCGTATCCAGAGGCTGTGCAATATCGTCTGGAATGATGTCGTTGATGCTCTCGTCGCGGGTAAGGGCAACGTCGGCGTCGATGCGATGGGGCGGATCTTCGGTATTGTTCGAGGGCAAAAAAGTCAGTAATCGGTGAACCAGCGCGATAGCTTGCAGGTCGTCATCGACCAAGAAATGGGCATTGCCGCTGACCGTCGCGTGCATGTCGGCGCCGCCGATTTCATCCATAGTGGTGTCGCGGCCGGTGACCGTCTTGATGACTGCGGGGCCGGTGATGAACATATGCGCGTTGTTGCGGGTCATGATGACAAAATCCATCAGCGCCGGAGAATACGACGCGCCGCCGGCACACGGTCCCATGATGACCGCAATCTGCGGGACCACCCCTGACATCAGAACATTTTGATAGAACACCCTGCCGTACCCGGAAAGCGCGTCAACGCCCTCCTGAATGCGTGCACCGCCTGCATCGCATAACGCGTTACCTGCACGATCTTATGTGCGTGCATCTTGCCGAGGGTGCCGGCGCTGACGGTGAAATCCTGGCTGAACGCGGCGACGGGAATGCCCCCGACGTAGCCCGTGCCGACGACGATGCCGTCGGCTGGCAGGTCTTTTTTATCCATCCCGAAATGGTGTGTCTGGTGGTGCACATGGGCGCCCATCTCCTGGAATGTGTCCGGCTGGAACAAGGCCAGGAGGCGCTCCCGGGCCGTCAGCAAACCCTTTTCATGGCGCTTGCGGACCTTTTCCTCCCCGCCTGCAGAGAAGATTTTCTCGCGGCGTGCCTCGAGTTCCTTGATGAATTTTATTGGTAGAGTCATCTATTGGCCTTTGAATACATTGTTACATCGACCGAGGTCGAATGGCTTGATTGAGGTCATTTTAGCCCACCGCCGCCCTCCGCGGATATCGTCGAGGTCGACTTGATGCTTGTCAACCCGCGCCGCCGTCAAGGGTGTTAAAAAAGGTCCATGTGGCAGCCGCCCAACAATGTTACCGAGGATCCGGACCTGCACAACCGTTATCCCGTGTTTTTGGACAGACCGGCTGCCGGGGCGGGACTGGCGAAGATAATGAGCGAATGGGAGGACTGCGGCGCATTTGTTTGCGCCATTCCTGCAGGGGGTGTCCCCGTGGCTACCGCATTAGCCGCGGCGCTTCGTCTGAGCCTGGACCTACTGATCGTAAGCAAAATGACACTGCCCTGGAACACCGAGGCGGGCTTCGGGGCCGTGGCCGACGACGGCGCCATCGAAATCAATCAGCCGATGGTGAATGCCATGGCTCTGGATCGTAATACGATCGACAAGAGCATCGAAGCAACCTCGAAAAAAGTCGCGCTGAGAGAACGACGTTACCGCCGATTGATCGACAAACGGACTCTGACCGGTGCTGCCGTGATACTTGTCGATGATGGGCTTGCGTCCGGATTTACACTGCGCGTCGCGATTAAATCCGCCAGGGCCCAGGGTGCCGGAACAATCGTGGCCGCGGTGCCGACCGGTCACAGCGGTTCCGTTGACAGTATCGCACCCCTGTGCGACCGGTTGTACTGTGCCAATGTGCGCGAAGGCATGCGCTTTGCGGTGGCTGCTGCTTACGCGACCTGGTCAGACGTCAGCGAGAGTGAGGTCATGCAGCAACTGGCTGACTGGCATCGGATGAAAGCGTAGTCAGCGAACCTGTTACATCACCAATAGCCGTGGAATGTCCGTAAAATTTGTATAGTCGACAAGCGTTTGCGTGTTCTGCCGGAATTCAATGCAGCGCGGACGGTTTTACCAGGTGCAGCAGCCGGGCGCTTCCTTCGGACAATGATTGCCAATCGTCGGGCATGGTCAGGCAGGCCAGGGCGGCGGTAGGCATGAGTTTTCCATCGTCGGGGAGCATGGGCGGTGTGGGCACCAAATACAGCAGCAAATTCTCAAGACCGGGGTTGTGACCGACTAGAAGTACACGTTCGGCCTCGGGTGAACAATCGCGCAGAACATCCAGGAGCTGTTCCAGGGACGCATCGTATACCCGCTCATCGGTGTGTATTTCCAAACTCTCCAATGCCATCGCTTGCAGCACCCTGCGAGTTGTATCGATGGCCCGGGTGGCGGGAGAACTTACGACGTAATTCGGAGTGAGCGCCCGGTCCTGCAGCCACTTCGCAATCACCTGTGCGCCCCGTTTTCCGCGCTTTTTTAGCGGACGGTTGTAGTCATCGGTACCGGCACTCCAATCTGATTTCCCGTGCCTGAGTATGAGTAGTTCTCTGGTCATATTTCATTTTCGTCCGTTAAGCCTGGTCGCCGGTCTTGGCAACACATAATCGAATTTGACTCCTATGTATAATTATGTCCGAATACCGCAGGTTTATGCTACCGGTTAGTGCACCGACTGAGCGCTCTTGGAGCGGGATTGACGCGACGTAAAGTGCACGGGAATCGGGCCGTCCATCCGTACCGATACAAGAAAAGCCCCATTCAAGTTTGCGAGGAATCGTGTTCATTGACTGAATTTAAATCGAGAAAACAGAGGCTTAGAGAATTTTTGCTCCCCGAGGGTAAGACAGCGGCTTCGTTCGTCAGATCCTTGCGCAAGCTCGCCGGAATCCGCCGGGCGTCGGCCGGTAAATACGACTGCGTTCTCTACGACAGCTTCGACGGACGAGCTTATGCCCAGAATGTGCTGCTGAGTTGGGTGGATCGCGAAGGCGGCGGCATATTGCAGGCGTTGTCGGCGCGGGACACGGCATCGCTCTGGGAGCAGCCGATGAAGAAGCCACCGCCGCGATTCGGCTGGACCATCGACCGGCCTGACAAGGCCGCGTGGCTCGAACGGTGTATGGGTCTGCGTGCGCTGCTGCCGGCAATCAAGCTGTCCGTGAAGCGGCAGACCTTCCGATGGACCGACGACGAGGACAAGACCCGGGCATGGATACATGTGGAAGACACGGAGATATCGACTGGCGGTGAATGGGCCCACGCCGGGGTCCGGTTGGTAATCGAACCGCTGCGCGGTTATGCGAGTTCCGTGAAGCGGCTGGAAGACAGAATAATCCATGATACCGGCGCCCGGATCGATCCCGAGGGCTTGTTTGCCAGGCTCATGGAACGCCATAGTATCGAGTTCGCGCGTCGCAGCGCCAGGCTCAACGTGCTTCTCGAGCCCGAGATGGAGCCGCGTGCGGCCATAGTCAAGGTGCTGATATTTCTTGCGGACGTGATGGAAGTCAACGAGGAAGGCGTCATGGCCGCATGGGATACGGAATTCCTCCATGACTTCCGGGTCGCGATTCGAAGAACGCGTTCGCTTCTCGGGCAGCTCAAGAAACAGTTTTCCGCGGAGGACATACAGCCGTTTCGTGATGAGTTCGCCTGGCTGGGACAGGCTACCGGACGAGTGCGAGATATCGATGTCTATTTGCTGGAAATCCCCGAGTTCCAGGAAATGCTGCCAACGCGCTTTCGCGGCTATCTGATGCCGGTCAGGGACCTGCTGCTGAAACAACAGAAGGTCGAGCACAAGAAGCTCAAAGCTGTGCTGAGATCGAAGAAATATCGCGACCTGATGACACGATGGCGTGAATTTCTCGAACAGCAACAGCCGGAGCCATCGGCACTTTCGGAAAATGGCGCCACGGTAGCGACGGTGGCGAGGAAAAGGATACGCGCGTTGTACAAGCGGGTATTGAAGGAGGGCTGGGCGATTGACGACGAATCGCCCGCGGAAGACCTCCATGAACTGCGTAAATCTTGCAAAAAGCTGCGTTACCTGATTGAGTGCTTCCAGAGTCTGTTTCCGGCCGATCAGATCGGGGTGGTCATTCGTAAAATGAAGCAGCTCCAGGAAAACCTCGGCGAATTCCAGGACCTCGACGTTCAGATCGACGGTCTCATGGGATTCGCCGGACAGCTGGATATCGATAGAGAGGAGACGCCGCATAATCTGCTGGCGATGGGCGCTATACTCGGAAACCTGGAACATCGAAAGCGCGAGGTCCGGACAGAGTTCAAAGATCGCTTTGCCGCATTCTCATCCAGTGAGAATCGGGACCGTTTCAACAACTTGTTCAGGTATGCACAACGACAGGCCGCATAGTGAAAATCATTGCCAGTTACAATATCAAGGGGGGCGTGGGGAAAACGGCGGCCGCTGTGAACCTGTCCTACCTGGCAGCCGGAGAAGGTGCCTCGACACTCGTCTGGGACCTGGATCCTCAGGGCGCCGCGTCTTTTTACTTCCGCATCAAGCCGAAAATTCAAATGGGCGGCAAGGGCCTTTTTCGCCGTAAACGTGCATTGGAGAGAGTGATCAAGGGGACCGACTTTCCTAATCTGGATCTAATCCCCGCCGACTTCTCGTATCGGAACATGGATCTGATTCTGGAGGGGCTTAGAAATCCGCAGAACCGGATACGCAAATTGCTCAAACCGATGGCAAGAGAATACGACTACGTATTCATCGACTGTCCGCCCAGCATATCCCTGGTATCTGAAAATGTATTCAAGGCGGCAAATATTCTTTTGGTTCCAACTATTCCAACCACGCTCTCCCTGCGCACCCTCGACCAGCTGGTTACATTCATCGCGAAGAGAGATTACAGGAATTTCACGCTGTTGCCGTTCTTTTCCATGGTCGACAGGAGGAAAAACATTCATCGGCTGATCACCAAGCACCGGCCCATGGGTATGGGAAAGTTCCTCGACAGTACGATCCCTTACGCCAGTATCGTGGAACGGATGGGTACCGAGCGCGCCCCCCTCGAAGTGTATGCCCGCAGCAGTCCCGCCGCCGGGGCCTTTAGGTCGCTCTGGCTGGAGCTCAAAACGAAGCTCTGATCGGCCGGTATTTCTTGTTCGGGGCACCGAGGGGATATCCGGGCCAGTTCGAGTGCGCCAGGGTGTCAGATCTTGGGTTCGAGATACTGCGCCTGGGTACAAATATAATCCAGGATCAGGCTTGCCCCGGCGAGTGCCGTGATGTCGCCGACATCGTAGGCAGGCGCAACCTCCACCAGGTCCATCCCGTGAATATTCAATCCGCCGAGTCCGCGTATGATCTCTTGCGCCTGGGCTGTGGTCAGGCCGCCACAAACCGGTGTCCCGGTGCCGGGCGCATAGCAGGGGTCGAGACAGTCTATGTCGAACGTCAGATAGGCACTCGTGTCGCCGACCAGACGCCGGATCTCCGAGATCGTTTTCTTCGGGCCATTGTCGTGGACCCATTGTGCGTCGAGCCAGGTGAAACCGAGCGGATCGCTGTTGTGGGTTCTGACGCCGATCTGGGCTGAGGTCGAGGGATCGACGATCCCCTCCTTCACCGCGTGATAGAACATGGTGCCATGATCGACTCTCCCCACTTCGTTGTCGGCCTTCCAGGTGTCGGAATGTGAATCGAAGTGGATGAGCGAGATTTTGCCGTGTTTTTTTGCGTGGGCGCGCACAATCGGCAGGGTGATGAAGTGGTCTCCTCCGAGGACGATCGACCGGGCACCTGCGTTCAGAATGCGATCGATATGCGCTTCGATGGACCCGGGTATGCTTTCCGGCCGCCCATGGTCAAAATCGCAGTCGCCGTAATCGATGACGGCCAGCCGGTCGAAGGGGTCGAATCCCCACGGCCAGGGCGCTCCCCAGGCCAGGTTGACCGACGCGGATCGTATTGCCTGTGGCCCGAAACGGGCGCCCGGCCTGTGCGTGGTCGCGCTGTCGAAGGTCACGCCCGTCACGGCGAAATCGCAGCCGCTAAGATCTTTGCTGTAGAGCCGCCGCATGAAACTCAATGCCCCCGAGAACGTATTCTCGTGCACCGTGCCGTAAACTTCCTTGCGCACGAAAGCCTGGTCAACGGTTTCCGTGTCGGGTGATTTCAAACTGTTTTCGGTCATCGCTTGGAGTTCGTCTGGATGGCTAGTGTACCCCGTCGTAAATTCTGTGACATTCAGCGAAGCGACAAGCATCCGAATTCAAGGCGCATTCGCGAAGCACAAGCGAGCTAATGGGAGCGGATGCAACGCCGAAGGCGGGTGTTTGTCGATTCGCCCTGCGGGAGTCCCCCAAGAACCACGGCTACTGCGTTGCCCCTCTG